>DRLM01000120.1 GCA_011375345.1 Gammaproteobacteria bacterium | reverse complement strand
CTGACCTGTTTGATTGCCGCCCGCGAAATACGGGCGCCATTGTGCGAAATGGCTGGTATTTCGCGGGCTCGCATTGACTTGCGCCAATGGCGGCACATCCCTGTGCCGCGCCATTAACCCGACAATCCTAATTGCCGGGTTAATAGTTGACGCTCAACACAAGCTTGGCCACCGGGTTCAGCCAGCGGTGCACGCTGCTGTCAAGATCGCTGACGCCGCCGCTGCTGTCCTGGTCACCCAACACACCGCGGTGGATGTGCACGGCGCTGTTGTTGTCCGCCGTGGCCGCGCCGCTGGCGCCACTGCCGCTGTGCCCGCCGGGATCGGCAGGGATGCCGGGCGCGCCGGGACTGCCCGCGCCGTTGACAATTTCGTCATTGGCTTCGGTGCCGGCATCGTAGGCGTTCAGATAAAAAGTGTAGGTGCCGGCGGTGGCAGGCAGGGTGAGAGCATCCAGGCCCACGAAACCGTCGTTGGTAGGCAGGATCATGGCAACGATGGAAAGCCGGGTGTTCTGGGTGCCGGTGGTGTCCAGCATGGTGGTGGTGCTGGCCCCCGGCTCCAGCAGCCCCGCTGCCGGATTTTCCACGTAAGTGGCGCCCACATTGGCCACATCCGCCACCAGGCCGGACAAGTCGCCGCCTTCCGCCATGGCCTGCAAACTGGCCGATGCGGCGCTGCCCGGCTGAAACAAATGGGTGCTGCTGTCGTGAGCGGCCACCAGCAGCGGGGTGAAATAGCTGCCGTGGGTGAGGTTGGTCAGGGTGATCTGGATGGTGTCCGCCACGGTGGCGGCGGGTACCAGCAGACTCATGGCGAGCAGAGCGGTGGCAGGGCGTGATGTCATGATCAACTCCTTCGGAAGCCAGGTGACGGGGCCGCCCCTCACGGGCGGGCACGGCGGTCAGAGTGGCAGAGGCGTATCACACGGGTTTCACGAAGTGATCACTTTTCTGTCTCGCCGCGACAGCCCGCTCATGCGGCACAGCCGCCATGGCATGCAAGGTCCGCCGTGGCAGACAAGCGGGGCGCAGTCTGTCCAACAGAACGGGACGGCATCGCCGCTCCAGGCGGGAGGCGCTGAACAACGGCTTTTTGGCATGGCTGGTTTCAACTTGCCGGCACGGCTCGTTATACTGAAATCTAGGGCAACAAACCTGCGCGCCAAGTCCAGGCGGGCGGGAATACGGAGTATTTATGACAAAGCGATATCTACTGTCGGCCGCTGCGATACTGGCCGCGACCCTGGCATTGAGCGGCTGCTCCGAGGAGCAGCAAAACAAGCTGTCCCGCCTGGGGGTGACATGGCTGGAAGGCAATTACAGCGTGACGTTTGCGGAAGGCAGCCATGTCAAGAACTGGACCGTGGACGGCGGCAAGGTCACCAGCGATCCGCAAAAAGGTTACTACTATTTTTGGGCCGTCAAGGACGGAAAGAAGTATTACGTGCAGACGCCGATTTCGCGCACCTATATTGAGGAAATCCCCTGACCCGCGGCCTTCCCCCGCCGCCCGCCCGAATAACCGGCGCATGACCCCAAGGCGCCGCATACTGATCTTGTTCGCCCACCCCGCCTTCGAAAAATCCGTGGTGAACAGGCACTTGCTCGCGGCGGCGCAGAGGCTGGCGGGCGTGCACGTGCATGATCTTTACGAAATCTACCCCGATTTCTGCGTGGACGTGCCACGGGAACAGGCCTTGTTGGCGGAGCACGACGTGATTGTGTTCCATCACCCTTTTTATTGGTACAGCACCCCCGCCCTGCTCAAGGAATGGCAGGATCTGGTGTTGGAATACGGTTTCGCTTACGGCCGCCAAGGCACCGCCTTGCACGGCAAATGGCTGCTTACGGCCACCACCACCGGCGGGGAGCGCGCCGCCTATGACGGGGTGTCCCATCCCACCATGTCCGAGTTGCTGGCCCCGTTCAGGCGCACGGCCGACCTGTGCGGCATGCGCTATCTGCCACCCTTCGTGGTGCACGCCACCGACAAGCTGCACCGCTCGCCGCTGTTGGACGATGCGGCCACCCGCTATGCAACGTGCTGCGTGCCTTGCGTGACGGCGCACGCGTGGACGATGTGATGGGCGGCTATTACCTGGTGCGACCGGTGCTGCGCTATATCGCCCAGAGCAGGCTGCGGGAGATGTTCACCGCGGCGGCCTTGCTGCTGGTCATCGGCATCGCCCTGGCCATGCAAAGCCTGGGGCTGCCCCCTGCTTTGGGCACGTTTCTCGCCGGGGTGGTGTTAGCGGAGAGCGAGTACCGCCACGAGCTGGAATCCAATATCGAACCGTTCAAGGGTCTGCTGCTGGGATTGTTTTTCATCTCGGTGGGGGCAAGTATCGATTTCGATCTGCTGCGCCGGTATCCCGAAGTCATCGCCGCCATCGTGGTGGCGCTGGTGCTGATCAAGCTCGCCGTGTTGCTGGCGGTGGGCCGTGTCTTCCGCCTGCCCAGCCGCGACAATGTTTTGTTTTCCCTGGCCCTGGCCCAGGGCGGTGAGTTTGCCTTCGTGCTGTCCGCCCTGGCGACCCAGTCCGGCGTGATGGACGCCAATATCAGCAACCCCTTGGTGCTGTGTGTGGCCGTTTCCATGTTGCTGACGCCGGTGTTGATGCTGATCAACGACAAGTGGGTACAACCCCGCCTGGCGCCGGACATGGCCGCCGGCGCGGCCGATGTCATCGACGAGCACGACAACCCCGTCATCATTCTCGGCTTCGGCCGCTTCGGCCAGCTCGTGGGCCGCTTGCTGCACGCCAACGGCGTGGGCACCACGGTGCTGGACCACGATGCCTCCCGGATCGGGTTTCTCAAAAAATTCGGATTCAAAGTGTTCTACGGCGATGCCGGCCGCCCGGAACTGCTGCACGCGGCCGGGGCCGGGCAGGCGAAACTGCTGGTCATCGCCATTGACGACGAAGAAAAAGCTTTGCACATCGCAGAGCACGCCCGCCAGCACTATCCCCATTTAAAAATTCTGGCGCGGGCCATCAGCCGCTTTCACGCCTATGAGTTGATTCAACGGGATGTCCCGCATGTTTATCGCGAGATGTTCGGCAGCGCCCTGGACCTGGGCGAGGAGGCCTTGCGCCTGCTGGGCTTTCGCGCCTATCAGGCCAGCCGCGCGGCGCGCACTTTCAAGCGGCACGATGTTGCGGCCCGGAGAGAACTGGCCGCTTTGAAACACGACGAGTCGCTGTACATGTCCCGCGCAAAACAGCTCAGGGAAGAGCTGGAGGCCTTGATCCGCAAAGACGATCACGACCTTCTGGAACTACAGGATCAGGCTTGGGACGTGGCGCCGCCGCAGACCCGCCAGAACGAAGAACCACCCCCCCGCAACGGTTGAGGTGTGCGGCAAAACCGTCCACCTTGGCGTTTCAGCGGCGGGACCGTGGGTTCAATCCGAGAAAAGCCACACACTCCGCCGGCAGTTCCCGCACAACGCGCTCCAGGACAGCCTGTTCCTGCTCCGGCCGCAGTAACGTCTTGTGATCACCCACCGCGCCTTTTCGGATAAACGATTCCGGTTTGAAAACAGGCTTGCCGTTCGGCAGGCGGGCGTTGAATTTGTCGCCGTGGCGTTTCATCCAGTCGAAAGAACAATATTCCAGCACGCGTTCTCTTTGCGTCGCCGTAAGCGTCCAGTTGAGAAACGTCAACAGCCGGTCGACAGCGGCGCCCAAATCCCGCACCAGGTCTTCATAGCGCAACCAGAGAATATTGTCTGCGTCGCGCCGGGGCCACCAGCTCGCCACGTTGCGAAACCAGGAACCGAAGCCCATCCATCTGTCGAAGAACGCGTCGAACGATGTGGGCACCGGCACGCCCATGCGTGCGCGGGCCTCATCCGTCATATTGAGCTGGTGGTGATACATGCTCACGCAGCAGTCGCGCGGATCGCGCGAGGTGAGCACGATACGCACTTTGTCGACGCCGGGTGTTTGCGGACAGGTGCAATGGGTTTTGAACACACGGGGATTGGGAATACGTTCAAACTCCGCCAGCCGCTCCTGCCAGGGGCGCCCGTCGCCGGGAAACTCCAGCCACGGCACCACGTCGAAAATACTGGCAAAACCGGCATCACCGCCGCTGCGCAGCTGATGCAGAATCTGCATCATCCAGGTGGTGCCGGCCTTGGGCGCCGTGGTGATGAGCACGTCGCTGGGACGGGCCTGAAAGTGGGCAAGGGCATAGGGGTCATGGACGGGTGAGGGCGTGCCCCATTTGGTGTCGATGGCGGTGCTCATGGTGCTCCTTGTTGCGGATGCCGCGTCATTCAGTTCACCCAAAAAGGCACGATGCACACAGGAAACCTGGCTTTTCAAACAAAAGGGGATTCCTCTGCGGGCTCCGCGTCTTGGGGGTAAGGGTGTGAGTCATTGCTGTCGGGTGAAGCATCGGCACAGTCCATCTTCCCCCCCTTTGAAAAAGAGGGCGCTGGGCGCGCCTCAAGCGTGTTGCAGTTGTTCCTTCAACGCTTCCAAAGTCTCCCAGCGGGCATACGCCCGGGACAGCTCATCGTCCAGCTCGCTCAGGCGTGACTGCGCGGCGCTGATGACGGACTGCTGGGTCTGATAAAACGCTGGCGAACTCATTTTGGCATGCAGCGCATCGCGCTCCGATTCCAGCGTCTCGATCACAGCGGGCAGCGCTTCCAGCTCCCGTTGAGCCTTGTATGAAAGTTTTTTTGCTTTGGGCCGGGTGGGTTTGGCTTCGGTTTTGGATTTGTCCGGCCGCTTTTTTGCTGCCACCGGCGCAGGACGCTGCCGCAGCCAGTCCTCGTAGCCGCCCACGTATTCGTTCACCGCGCCACCGCCTTCGAACACCAAGGTGCTGGTAACCACGTTGTCGAGAAAGGCGCGGTCGTGACTTACCAGCAGCACCGTGCCGCTATAGGCCACCAGCCGTTCTTCCAGCATATCCAGGGTCTGCGCATCCAGATCGTTGGTAGGCTCGTCCAGCACCAAGACATTGGCCGGGCGCAGGAACAGGCGCGCCAGCAGCAGGCGGTTACGCTCACCGCCGGAGAGGGCTTTTACCGGCTGGCGGGCGCGTTCAGGGGCGAACAAGAAACCCTGCAGATAGCTCAGCACATGGCGGCGCTGACCGTTGATCTCAATCATGTCGCAGCCCTGGCCCAGATTGTCCTGCACGGTTTTTTCCTCGTCCAACACGGCACGATACTGGTCGAAGTAGGCCACTTCCAGATGGGTGCCGCGGCGGATTTTTCCTGCGCCGGGTTCCAGTTCACCCAGCAGCAGCCGCAGCAAGGTGGTCTTGCCGGCGCCGTTGGGGCCGATGATACCCACTTTGTCGCCGCGCAATACGGTGGTGCTGAAATCGCGGATCACGGTGCGGCCGGAGTATGCGAAGCTGACCTGTTCCGCCTCCATCACAATCTTGCCCGAGCGTTCCCCCTCCTTAACCGGGAGGCGTGCCGTACCCGTGCGGCTGCAGCGCAGGGCCCACTCTTTTCGCATTTTTTCCAGGGCCCGCACCCGGCCCTCGTTGCGGGTGCGGCGGGCTTTGATGCCCTGGCGGATCCAGGCCTCTTCCCGGGCCAGCTTTTTGTCAAACAAGGCGTTGTGGCGCTCTTCCGCCGCCAGCAGGGCTTCCTTGCGGGCGAGATACTGGTCGTAGGGGCCGGGGAAATCGGTGATCCTGCCGCGGTCCAGCTCCAAAATACGGGTGGCCAGCCGCCGGAGAAAGGCCCGGTCGTGGCTGACGAACAACAGGGTGCCACCCCAGCTCAGCAGGAATTCTTCCAGCCAGGTGATGGCGGCGATGTCCAGATGGTTGGTGGGCTCGTCCAGCAGCAGCAAATCCGGCCCGCTGACCAGGGCGCGGGCCAGCATCACCCGCCGCTTGAAGCCGCCGGAGAGGCTGGCAATGTCCACTTCCGGATCCAGCGCCAGCCTGGACAGCACCGTGTCCACCCGCTGGCTCAGGACCCAGCCCCCGGCGCTTTCCAGCTCCCGCTGGCAGCGCGCCAGTTCGTCCAGCTTGTCGGTTGCGCCCCCGGCGATGGCCTGGGCCAGGACGTGGTAACGCTCCACCAGGGCCCCGGCCCGGCCCAGCCCTTCCGCCACCACGTGAAACACGCTGCCCGCCGTGCCACGCGGCACGTCCTGCACGAGCTGGGCGACACGCAAGTGCTGGGCGCGGACGATCTCACCGTCGTCGGGCACAATGTCCCCGGCGATGAGCTTGAGCAGGGTGGACTTGCCCACGCCGTTGCGCCCCACCAGACACAGGCGCTCGCCGGGGTCGATTTGAAAACTGAGGCCGTCCAGCAGCGGCGGGTGGCCGGGGCCGAGAACCACGTCGCGGAAAATGATCAAAGGCATAGCGCGATGATATTTGAGAGCAGGGATAGGGTATTGTAGCGCCTGTTGCAACTGAAGGCAGGAAACCGATGAAAATCGCCGTCTTATCCGATGTGCACGGCAACATTCCCGCCCTGGATGCGGTGCTGGACGATATCGAGGTCTGGGGCGCCGATGAGATCATCGTCAACGGCGACCTGGTCAGCCGCGGCCCCCGTTCCCTGGCCTGCCTGGAACGGCTCCAAGCGCGCACGCCCAAAGGCCGCTTCCTGGCCGGCAATCACGAAAGCTACGTGATCCATTGTGCCGAAAATCCCGCCGACCCGGCGGACCCGCTGCTCGAGCTGCGCCGCTTTTCCGATTGGACCGCCGCCCAGCTCGGCCCGCTGGTGGCGGAACTCAAAAGCTGGCCGGATCATCTGGACTGGGAAGACATGGACGGCGCCAGCGTGCACATCACCCACGGCTCCCGCCTCGGCCACCGCCGGGGCATCCTGCCCGACATGGGGGAGAAGGAACTGGCGGCACGCCTCGGCACCCCGCGCGATTTGTTCATCTGCTCCCATACCCACCACCCCCTGCGCCGCCAGTTTCACGGCACCGAGGTGGTCAACACCGGTTCCGTGGGCCAACCCTTGGATGGCGATCCCCGCGCTGCCTACGGCCGCTTTGTTTTTCACCGGGGCCGCTGGCAGGCGGACATTGCCCGGGTACCCTTCGACACCGCGCAAGCGGCCCGCGACGTGGTGGACAGCGGCTTCCTTGAAGAATGCGGCCCCATCGCCCGCTTGATTTACCTGGAAGTCACCCAGGCGCGCACCCATGTGGCGGCGTGGCGGCGTCACTACTTGGCGCGGGTGGAGGCGGGGGAGCTGAGTGTGGCGGAGGCGGTGGGACGCTACCTGCAGACTGTGGGAGTCTGAGTCCCCGCCCGGCTTCCCGCTGTTTCTTTGTCACTTCCGGGAATTCAACAACACCCCTTGGGTTTGCGCCCTTCAATGGTGGCCGACAGCACGTAATCGGTAACCGGGTGGTCCGGTGCCCAATCGCGGATAAATGTTTTCGATTCATCCCTGGGTTGGATGCTGACATCGGTGAATCCCGCCGCTTCGATCATTTTCTCCAGCTCGTCAATCAGGGCAGCGCCCCCCATGCAGCCGGCCACCAGCGCGGGATCGTTGCGCATGGCGTCGGGCAACTCGGCGGTGGCCACCACATCGGAGATGGCGAGGCGGCCGCCGGGTTTCAGCACGCGGAAAGCTTCTTTGAATACTTGCGCTTTGTTGGGTGAGAGGTTGATCACGCAGTTTGACAGAATAACATCGGCGGTATTGTCGGCCACCGGCAAATGCTCAATCTCGCCCAGGCGAAACTCGACATTGCGAAACCCGCCCTTGTCGGCATTGGCGCGCGCCCTGCTCAACATGTCCGGCGTCATGTCCACACCGATGACGCGCCCCGATTCCCCCACTTCGTGGGCCGCCAGAAAACAGTCAAAGCCGCCGCCAGCGCCGAGGTCGACGACCACCTCTCCCGGTTTCAGGGCGGCAATGGCTTTGGGGTTGCCGCAGCCCAGGCCCATATCGGCCCCGGCAGGGGCTTTGCTCAAATCCTCTTCGCTGTAGCCCAGGCGGGTGGAGATGAGTTGATTGATCCGGGCATCGTCCGACACACCACAACAACCCGCTTCTATGCCGACACGCTGGTCATTGGCCCGGGCCACCTTGGCATAGGCGCCGCGTACCTTTTGCCGATGGGTGTCGTGTTGCTCCTCGCTGGCCCTGCTGCCGGCAGGCGCGCCGCCGCGGGGCCCACAACAATCTTGCTTGCTCATGGGCATGACCTCTGTTTACTAGGGATTGAAAAACGCGCTGAGTTGTTCCAAAACGCCAGGATCAACCCAGCATTCGACCTTTTTGCCGCGCCGCTCCATGCGCACCAGGCCGGCGCGGTTGAGTTCTTTCAAATGGTGAGACAGGGTGGACGGCGCAATGCCCAGACCCTCTCCCAATTCCCCCACGCAACAGCGGGCGGCCTCTTCGGTGCAGCACCGGGTGCCCGGCTCGCAACAGCTCATGAGGCGATGAAACAGTGTCAGCCGGTGTTCATTGCTCAGGGCCTTGAACTGCCCGGCAAAATGCCTGGTACTGATTTTACTCTTCGACATGTTTCGAATCTTAGAATCTCCTGCACCGACCGTCAAGCGCCAGGTTCCCGGGGGGCCTTGCCCTTTTTGCTGCCGCACTCACCCTCCCAGGCGCTCTCCGCATTGGGACATTGAGACTGCAAGGCGCACCTGATTGGGGCAGGCACTTCACCATGCTGTGCACCGACGTTTCACACAAGCGCCCCACCCGTCCCAAAACAGAGCTTAAGTCACTGATATTCGGCGCCCGGCTTTTCTGGCGCGTTACTTGCTCCACCCGGCCCCAAGTTTTCCCAATCTCCGCTGAGGCAAGCTGACAATGTCCCAGAAATTCAACCTATTGGCTTTTAACAGGCCCAATATCCGCATTTTGCACTACACCTGGTTTGCGTTCTTCATGAGCTTTGTGGTCTGGCTGGGACTGGGGCCCATGATGCCTTTCATCAAAGAGGCGCTGGAGCTGAACGACCAGCAGGCCAAGGTGTTGTTGATCCTGAACGTGGCCATGACCATTCCCGCGCGCATCGTGGTGGGCATGCTGGTGGACAAGCTCGGGCCACGCATCATGTATTCGGGGATTTTGATCCTGGGCGGACTGATCAGCATTGCCTTTGCCTGGTCGGACAGTTACGAGCAGCTGACCATCATGCGTTTCTTGTCCGGTTTTATCGGCGCGGGCTTTGTGGTGGGCATCCGCATGATCGGCGAATGGTTTCCCGCCGGCCAAACGGGCATTGCCCAGGGCATATACGGCGGCTGGGGTAACTTTGGCTCCGCCGGCGCGGCCATGACCTTGCCCCTCATCGCAGCCCATATCGGCGATGCCACGGGCTGGCGCTATGCCCTGACCTTCGCCAGCCTCGCCGCCATCGCCTACGGGGTGGTGTACTACTTCATCGTGTCCAACACGCCCAAGGGCTCGACCTATTTCAAACCCAGGCAAACCGGTGCCATGGAAGTGAGCAACGGCGGCGATCTGCTGCTTTATATCCTGATGAACATCCCTTTGTATCTGGCGCTGGGCGTGCTGACATGGAAGCTGTCACCCGCAGGCATGGGCTTGATCGAGCAGTGGTCCACCTATGTCATCTATGCCGTTCTGGCTGGCGTTTACGGCATCCAGATAGGGAAGATCTGGCACATCAACGGTCATGTCATCCACAAGCCCGCGCCACAGATGATGCGTTACAAATTCAAACAAGTCGCCATTTTGGACTGGGCCTATCTCGTCACCTTTGGCACGGAGCTGGCCGTGGTCTCCATGCTGGCCATGTTCTATGTCAGCTGGTTTGACATGCCCAAAGTCACCGCGGCATTGCTCGCCGGCGTCTATCCCTTCATCAATCTGGTGGCCCGGCCGGGGGGCGGCTGGATCAGCGACAAGATCGGGCGCAAGCTCACCTTGATCATTGTCTTTGCCGGCATCACCGGCAGCTTTCTGTTTTTGGGCTGGGTCGACAAAAGCTGGCCGGTGTGGCTGGTGGTGGCGACGACCATCGTCGCCGGTATCTTCTCCAAGGCGGGCTCCGGGGCGGTGTATGCCATGGTGCCCCTGGTGCAACGGCGGATGACAGGGCAGATCGCCGGCATGGCAGGCGCTTTTGGCAACGTGGGGGCGGTGACCTTTCTCACGGTCAATTCCCTGGTGGACTACGACCGGTTTTTCCTGGTCATCGGGCTGGTGTCCGCCGTGGTGTTTGTGTTGATCGTCTTGTTCCTCGAAGAACCCCGGGGCCAGATGGCGGAGATCCTGCCGGACGGCACGGTGCAGATGATTGATTTGAAGTAAGGCCGCAGGCACCGGCGCCACCGCAGCATCAGAGGCTGGCGGCCCGCCCCTTGGGCCCCAGATCTGCCACCAGTGACGCGCGCACAGGCTCAGGCAGAGGATCCACGCAGCAGGCGTACTCATCGTGGTCAACGCCCACAGCCACTGCTGCACCCTCTTTGGCCGCGGCGATCATCTCCGGCTCAAGCTGAAAGCGCAGAAAGTGCACGGCGGAGGTTTTCTCTGCCGTAGCCCGCGCCAGATCTTCGTCAGCCAGGGCGCGAACGGCAGCGCCGTCACCGACCTTCACCCACACATTGTTTTCGATGCCCAGCAGCCGTTTCAGCCATTCCCGGCGCTGCGCCGGGTCGGGGTATTCCAGCATAAACGTGGCCTTCCAGTTGTCGCCGTCGGGGATCAGAGGGTTATATGCAGCCAGTTCGGCGGCGATCCCTTCCGGCTCGAAGATGCGTTCGATGCGCAGCATTTCCTGGATCTGATACTGCACGGTCAGGCGGTCTTCAAAATACAAAGCGGCATGGGGGCCGATGGACACCCGGCGGTTTTTCTTGTGAGCCAGCACCCGGCTGCGGAAGGCGGCGCGCTGGCGGGCGTAGTCTTCCAAAGACAGCAAGTCTGCGCGTGTCAGCACATTCACAGAGCGTAGGCCTGTCTCAACAGGGTCAGTGGGTGCACCGGGGCGCTGCCATCGTTCAAACCCTGGGCAATCTGATGGCCGGCCATGGGGCAGTCGCTGCTGTAATGGCGGGCCTGGGCTTTTTTTACCCGCCCCACCACGGGGCGGCCGATCTTCATGGCGGTGTCGTGGTACTCGCGTTTGACCCCGTAGGTGCCATCGTGACCGGAGCAACGCTCGATCACTTCAATACGCGTCCCGGGCACCAGGGCCAGGATATCGCGGGTCTTGAGACCGATGTTTTGCACGCGCAGGTGACAGGGCACGTGATAGGCCACGCTACCCAAGGCCCGCTTGAAATCGGTGTTCAACAGGCCGCGCCTGTGCCGCAGGGCCAGGTATTCGAAGGGATCGAAAAACGCATCGCGCACTTTGGCCACCCGCGGGTCGGCGGGAAACAGCAAAGGCAGTTCCTGTTTGAACATGAGCACGCAGGACGGCACCGGCGCCACCACATCCCACTCCTGGTCCACGTATTGCGCCAGGACGGGTATGTTGTGTTCCATGGCCTGGCGCACGGCGTCGAGATCACCCAATTCCAGCTTGGGCATGCCGCAGCAATGGCGGTGCGCCATGACCTGGACGGGAATACCGTTGTGCTCAAACACGGCGAGCAGGTCTTCACCCAGTTGCGGCTCGTTGTAATTGCCATAGCAGGTGCCGAACAAGACCACCCGGCCGCGGGTCTCGGCACTCGCCCGGGCGCTGTGATCAGACTGGTGACCCGCCAGGCGTTTGCTCAGAGTGCGGCTGTGGTAGTCGGGCAAATGGGCCGCAGGATGCACGCCCAGGCATTGGTCGAGCAAGGCCCGCCCCGGCCTGGAGCGGTTGGCAGCATTGACCACCCCGGCCACCACCGGAATCCCCGCCAGACGCCCCACCCAATCAGTGCTGGTCAGCAACTTGTCCCGGGCCCGGCTCTTCCCCGCTTTGTGCTTGACGGCCTTGGCCCGCAGCATCAGATGGGGAACATCCACCTGCCACTCATGGGGCGGCACGTAGGGGCACTTGGTCATGAAACACATATCACACAGGTAGCACTGATCCACCACGTCCCAGTACACCGTCTGCCGGTCCAGGCCCGCCGGCTCGCCGCTGGCTGTCTCGTCGATGGCATCGAACAACAGGGGAAAGGCATTGCACAGACTGAAGCAACGGCGGCAACCGTGGCAGATGTCGAACACCCGGTCCAGCTCCCGGAACAAGGCCTCCTCATGGTAGAAGTCGGGATCCTGCCAGTTCACCGGATGACGGGTGGGCGCTCCCGGAGCGCCTTCGCGCCGGCCGGAACTGCCGCTGTCCTCGCTGGCCATATTGTTTCCTCAGCTCAGATAAAGGCGCGGCGCCGTGAACCCGCCGCCGCGCCGGATGCCCCTTAGCTGTCCAGGCTGTCCAGGGCCTTTTGGAAACGGTTGGCGTGGGACCGCTCGGCCTTGGCCAGAGTCTCGAACCAATCGGCGATTTCATCGAAGCCTTCGTCACGGGCGGTCCTGGCCATGCCGGGGTACATGTCAGTGTATTCATGGGTCTCGCCGGCGATGGCGGCTTTCAGATTGTCGGCGGTGCCGCCGATGGGCAGGCCCGTGGCGGGATCACCCGTCTCTTCCAGATATTCCAAATGGCCGTGGGCGTGACCGGTTTCCCCTTCCGCCGTAGAGCGGAACACGGCGGCCACGTCATTGTAGCCTTCCACGTCAGCCTTGGCGGCAAAATACAGATAGCGGCGGTTGGCCTGGGACTCGCCCGCAAAGGCGGCTTTCAGATTGGCTTCGGTCTGACTGTTTTTGAGGTCCATAGCGCTTCTCCTCTCCTGGGACGGCTGCGAATATTTAGACTATGTCTAAAATCAAGACTGAATTTAACGCCCGGGCACCGGGTCTGTCAACAGACAGCATAGACTGCCCCGGCGCGGCACAGCCCCCCGCCGGGGCACCGCCATCCCGATTGACCCCCGCCGAACATCTACGTTAACCTCGCCCGCGTTTCTGAACAGGGCGGCGCCGTGGCGAAAAAAAGAATTCCCCGTAATTTTGAAGCCTCGCTGAGCGAGCTGGAAACCCTGGTGGAAAAACTGGAGGGCGGCGAGCTGAGCCTGGAGGAATCCCTGCAAACCTTCTCCCGGGGCGTGGAACTCACCCGCGCCTGCCAGCAGGCCCTGGCCGAGGCCGAGCAGAAAGTGGAAATCCTGCTGGAAAAAAACGACCAGGCCACCATCCGCACCTTCGCCGACGACGACAACGCGCCTCCGAAAGACCATGAATGATCTGCTGGCAGGGCGGCTGCCCCGGTGGCAGGCCCGCGTGGAACAGGCCCTGGAGCAACGGCTGCCGGCTGAATCCCTGGCGCCTCAGACCCTGCACCGCGCCATGCGCTACAGCGTGCTGGGGGGCGGCAAGCGGGTGCGGCCCGTACTGGTCTACGCCGCCGCGGAAGCGGCGGGCGCACCGCTGGAGCGGGCCGATGCCGCCGCCTGCGCGGTGGAGCTGATCCACGCCTACTCCCTGATCCACGACGACCTCCCGGCCATGGACGACGACGATCTGCGCCGCGGCCGGCCCAGCTGTCACCGCGCCTTCGATGAGGCCACCGCCATCCTGGCCGGCGATGCCCTGCAGACCCTGGCTTTCGACCTCCTCGCCCGGGATCCCGCCCTGGACGTGGCGCCATCCCAGCGCCTGGCCATGATCCAGACCCTGGCCACCGCCGCCGGCGCCACCGGCATGGTGGGCGGCCAGGCCATGGATCTGGCCGCCGTGGGCCAGACCCTCACCCTGAGCCAACTGGAGACCATGCACGCCCACAAAACCGGCGCCCTGATCCGCGCCGCCGTACGCCTGGGGGGCTTGTGCCATAACGGCATCACCCCGGCGGAACTGGACAAGCTGGAGCGCTACGCCTGCCTGATCGGCCTCGCCTTTCAGGTGCAAGACGACATCCTGGACGTGGAGAGCGACACTGCAACCCTGGGCAAACGCCAGGGCGCCGACCAGGCGCTGAACAAACCCACCTTCCCCGCCCTGCTGGGACTGGAGCAGGCCAAACAACACGCCCGGCAGCTCAGCGCCGAAGCCCAATCCTGCCTCGCCCCCTTTGGCAGCCGGGCCGAGACCTTGCGCGCCATCGCCGCATATATTGTGACGCGCCGTCACTGACCCAACTTGCGCGCCCCCGCCCCACCCCGCATAATTGCTTGTTCTTTAACTAGTACTACGCGGTTTTCACGTCCATGGTCGCCAGCCACGCCTATCCTCTGCTGAATCAGGTCGATTCCCCGGCCGGGCTGCGCGCCTTGCCTGAATCCAAGCTTGGACAACTGGCCCGGGAGCTGCGCGGCTTTTTGATCGAGTCCGTGGGCCGCACCGGTGGCCATCTGGCGGCCAATCTGGGGGTGGTGGAACTGACCGTGGCCCTGCACTACGTCTTCAACACCCCCGAAGACCGGCTGGTGTGGGACGTGGGCCATCAAAGCTACCCCCACAAAATCCTCACCGGCCGGCGCAAAGGCATGGCCAGCCTGCGCCAGACCGGCGGCCTGGCCGGTTTTCCCAAGCGCGGCGAAAGCACGTACGACGCCTTCGGGGTGGGCCACTCCAGCACCTCCATCAGCGCCGCGCTGGGCATGGCCATCGCCGCCGCCCAACAGCGCTCGAAGCGCCGCGCCGTGGCCATCATCGGCGACGGTGCCATGACCGCGGGCATGGCCTTTGAGGCGCTCAATCACGCCGGCGACCTGCACACCGATCTGCTGGTGATCCTGAACGACAACGACATGTCCATCTCTCCCAATGTGGGCGGTCTGTCCAATCACCTGGCGCGCATCCTGTCGGGCAAACTCTACGTGAGCCTGCGGGAGCAGGGCAAAAAGGCCTTGAAGAACGTGCCTCCCGTGTGGGAACTGGCGCGGCGGGCGGAAGAACACGTGAAGGGCATGGTGGTCCCCGGCACCTTGTTCGAAGAACTGGGTTTTAATTACATCGGCCCCGTAGACGGCCACGACCTGCCCGTGCTGGTCAAAACCCTGCGCAATATCCGCGAACTGAAGGGGCCGCAGTTTTTGCACGTGGTCACCCGCAAGGGCAAGGGCTTCAAACCGGCGGAGGACAACCCCTGCGCCTACCACGGCGTGGGCGGGTTCGACCCCCGCACCGGCAAGCCCAGCGCCCGAAAACCCGCCTCCGCCCCGCCCACGTACACGCAGGTATTCAGCCACTGGGTGTGTGACATGGCTGAGCACGAACCCAAGCTGGTGGCCATCACCCCCGCCATGCGGGAAGGATCGGGGCTGGTGGCGTTCTCCCAGCGTTTCCCCGGTCGCTATTTTGACGTCGGGATCGCCGAGCAACACGCCGTCACCCTGGCTGCGGGACTGGCCTGTGAGGGCCTCAAGCCGGTGGTGGCCATCTATTCCACCTTCCTGCAACGGGCCTACGACCAGCTCATCCACGACGTGGCCCTGCAAAACCTGCCCGTGCTGTTCGCCATCGACCGTGCCGGGCTGGTGGGCCCCGACGGCCCCACCCACGCCGGCAGTTTCGATTTGAGCTATCTGCGCTGCATCCCCAATATGGTGATCATGGCCCCGGCGGACGAAAACGAATGCCGCGCCATGCTGAGCACGGGGATCAGCCTGAATCAGCCTGCCGCGGTACGCTATCCGCGCGGCGCGGGCCCCGGCGCCACCATCCGGGACACGCTGACTCCGCTGCCGCTGGGCCGGGGTGAACTGCGGCGCCAGGGACGCGGCATCGCTCTGCTGGCCTTCGGCAGCCTGCTGGCACCGGCCCTGGAAGTGGGCGAGGCGCTGGGGGCCACGGTGGCCAATATGCGCTTCGTGAAACCGCTGGATGAAGCCTTGGTCGAAGAACTGGCCCACAGCCACGAACTGCTGGTCACGCTGGAGGAAAACGCCATCGCCGGCGGTGCCGGCAGCGCTGTGGGCGAAGCGCTGGCCCGCGCGGGCCTGACAGTGCCGCTGCTGCATCTGGGCCTGCCGGACCGCTTCGTCGACCATGGCCGTCACAGCGACCTCATGGCCCAGTGCGGCCTGGACAGCGCCGGGATTCTCGCCCAAATCGAGGCGTTTGCGGGCCGTGATGCCGCCCCGGCCCGGCCCGCCCGGCTGACCACCTGCTAATCCAGCAAGCTATGGACGCATTTTGCGTCTGTCGCAGCTGATCGCGTTTTATCGGAACCATTCATGCCACCACGCTACACACTGAAAGTCATCACCGATTTCGCCGCCGCCCACAGTTTGCGCAACTACCCCGGTGCCTGCAGCCGGCTGCACGGCCACAACTGGAAGGTTGAAGTGGAAGTGATCGCCACCGCTCTGGATGAGGTGGGCATGGGACTGGATTTCAAAGCCATCAAACATGCCGCCAAGCTCGCCGTGGCGGAACTGGACCATCGCCACCTCAATGAGATCCGACCCTTTGACGTGGTCAATCCCACCGCGGAAAACATCGCCGCCTATCTGTATCAGCACGTGGGCGAGGCCCTGAACGGGGCCCGTGTCCGGGTCTCGGCCATCACTCTGTGGGAAACGGACCGGGCCTGCGTGCGCTACAGCGAGGAAGCCGCTCCATGAGCCGCGTCCCCGCATCGCTGCTGGACGTGCAGGGCCAAAACGCCGCGCGCCGCATCGCCATCAACAAAGTCGGCATCAAGGACATCCGCCATCCCATCCGCGTGCCCGGTCCCGGCGGCCGGATGCAGCACGGTGTGGGCGTATTCAGCATGTACGTCAACCTGGCCCCGGCCCACCGCGGCACCCATATGTCGCGTTTCATCCAGCTGCTCAACGCCGGTGAACACGTGGTCTCGGTGGCGGCCATGCACCAACTGTTGGAAAACATCTCCACCACCTTGAACGCATCCCAGGCTTATGCGGAAGTGCGTTTCCCCTATTTCGTCAACAAACAGGCGCCAATGTCCGGCGTATCCAGTTTGCTGGACTACAACGTCACTCTGTCCGGTGAGCGCCGCAATGGCGAAAACCGCATCACCGTCAAAGTCGTGGTACCGGTCACCAGTTTGTGCCCCTGCTCCAAGGAAATCTCCGCTTACGGCGCGCACAACCAGCGTTCCCACGTCACCGTCAGCGCCAGCGGCCGGGAGCCTTTGGGGGTGGAAGCCTTGATCCGGCTGGTGGAAGAGGAGGCCTCCTCAGAAATCTACGGGCTGATCAAGCGGCCGGACGAGAAGTTCATCACCGAGCGCGCCTACGACAACCCCAAATTCGTCGAAGACATGGTGCGCGACGTCGCGGCCCGCCTCGACGCAGAAGCGCGGATTCTGCGCTATACCGTAGCGGTGGAAAACTTTGAATCCATTCACAACCATTCCGCCTACGCCCTGATAGAACGAGACAAAACGGCGCCATGATGCGGGCAGCCACGATCCCGGACCTGGCCGCTTCGCCGCTGTCCCCCTTGATATACGCCACCCCGGGACGCGCGCCCTGAAACACCAACCTTCCCCGGCGCCGGGGCAAAGGCCCGGCAAATGTTTCTTTTCCCGTTCCCGAGCACAAGGAGACCACAGACTGCGCTAATCGCCAAGCCAGACAAGCCCGGCAAGGACAGCCGCAAGACGCCAAGCAGCCAAGATGATCGAAACCGCCTCAACAATTATTGAGCGAAGGCATCAATGATATCGATCAAAAAAACAAAACGCTTTCTGGGCAGCTTTGCCGGCCGCATCATCCTGGGCGGCACCATCATTCACGCCTTGATGATCCCCTTCCTGTTCGCCAGCGTCTTGTTCATCGTGGAAGCGGGCTTTGAGGATCAGTTCATCAGCGCCAGCCGCAGCCATGCCGATCATCTCACCAGCCATCTGCTTGAAACGCCGGCCAGCGCCGAGCACTTGCAAGCCCATCTGGACGGGCTGTTAAGCGATGAACACATCGTCTTCGCGGAAATCAGGACCGCCTCCGGCCTCTCCCTTGCCGCGGCGGTCCGCCCCAACTATGAAAACGCGGTGTTCATTGCCGATCACGGCTTTGCCGAGCATGGCGACAGCATTTATTTTCTGGCCCGGCCCGCAGTGTTGCACAACGGTGAGCCGGTGACCCTGCGGCTGGGCTACGACGAGCGGCCCGCCCGGCTGAACATCCGCCACATCTATTACAACGGCCTGGTGCTGGCCGCCGCCTACGTGCTGTTTTCGCTGCTGCTGGTCGCGGTCATCACACCGCAGCTGACCCGGCCCCTCAAGCGTCTGCGCGACGCCGCACAGGACATCACCGCCGGCAAGACCGTCGCCCGCCTGCACGCCCCCTCCCGCATCACCGAAGTCGCTGAGCTGGCCCGGGACCTGGAACGCATGCACCAGAAAACCTTGTCCCAGGCCCACGCCGTGGCCACCCGCGAAGCCCGTCTCCAGGCCATCATGGACAATGTGGTGGACGGCATCATTACCGTCGATCCCCACGGCAACATTCAATCCATGAACCGCTCGGCCCTGGACATCTTTGGCTACCACAGTGACGAGATCATCGGCAGCCATCTCAACACCCTGCTGGCACGGGACCACTTTTGCGCCCTGGGCGAACACCAAGACGGCCACCGCCCCATTACCGGCATGGGGACGGAGGAAACCGTGGGCCGGCACAAAGACGGCCACGAATTTCCCATCGAACTGGCCCTCAGCGAAATGCGGCAAAACGCCCGGCTGTTGTTCATTGCCATCGTGCGGGACATCACCCGGCGCAAGGAAGCGGAAGCAGAACTCAAGGCCCTGCAGGAAGACCTGGAACGACGCGTGCTGAAGCGCACCCGCGAGCTGGCCACGCTCAACCGCGAACTGGAGCACCAGGCCCTGCACGATGCCCTGACGGAGCTGCCCAACCGCCTGCTGCTGCAAGACCGCCTGCGCCAGGCCATCCTGGCGGCCGGGCGGGAACATCATCCGCTGGCGCTGCTGCTCATGGATCTGGATCATTTCAAGGAAATCAACGACACCCTGGGGCACCATGTGGGGGACATGGTGCTGCAAGACGTGGCCCGGCGCATGCGCACGGCCTTGCGCGGCTCGGACACCATCGCCCGCTTAGGGGGCGATGAGTTCGCCATTCTGCTGCCGGTGGTGGACAGCGCCGCCCACGCCGAAGAAGCCGCGCGCAAGCTGTTAAATGCACTGAACCGCGCCATCATGCTGGACGAGCAGGGTTTTCACGTGGGGGCCAGCATTGGCATCGCCCTTTGCCCCGAGCACGGCCGCGATGGCGCCACCTTGTTGCGCCATGCCGATGTGGCCATGTATGTGGCCAAGCGGTCCGCCAGCGGCTATGCCGTCTACGATCCCCGGGAAGACGAGCACAGTCCCTCCCGCCTGGCCCTGGTGGGGGAGTTGCGCGAGGCCATAGAGCGCCGCCAGCTGGTGGTGTTCTACCAGCCCAAAATCGAACTGGGCAGCGGCCGCGTCACCGGAGTGGAAGCGGTGGTGCGCTGGAACCACCCCCAGCGGGGGCTGCTGCTGCCAGACGACTTCATTCCCCTGGCGGAGCACACCGGCCTGATTCGCCCCCTGACGTTCTTCGTGTTGGAAGAGGCCTTGCACCAGCTCCATCTGTGGCGCCGCGACAATCTCGGCCTCGCCCTGGCGGTGAACCTCTCCGCCCGCCTGTTGCAGGACCAACAACTGGCGCAGAAAATCGCCCGGCTCATGCGCCATTGGGAGGTTCCCGCCTCCTGCCTGGCCTTTGAGATCACCGAAAGCGCCATCATGGCCGACCCCTTGCGCGCCATGAACACCCTGCAATTCCTCAACAGCCTGGGGGTGAGCCTGGCCATCGACGATTTCGGCACCGGCTATTCGTCTCTCATCTATCTCAAGCAATTGCCGGTGGACGAGATCAAAATCGACAAGTCCTTCGTCATTAACATGCTGCGCAACAACGAAGATCTGGTCATCGTCCGCGCCACCATCGACCTGGCCCACAACATGGGCCGGCGGGTGGTGGCGGAAGGGGTGGAGAGTGCAGAGGTGCTCAAAGAACTGGCGCGCCTGGGCTGCGACCTGGCCCAGGGCTACCACGTGAGCCGGCCGCTGACGGCGGGGGTGCTGGGCCGCTGGCTGGGGGAATCCTCCTGGCGGGTGGCGGCCGGCGACGCCCCCTGTCAGCCAACCACCTCGTAGACGGCCGCGGCCGCCACCACGGCCAGAGCAGCGTACAGCCCCGCCAGCACATCGTCCAGCATAATGCCCAAGCCACCCTGGAGGCGGCGGTCGATAGCCCCGATGGGCCAGGGCTTCCAGATGTCGAACAGGCGAAACAGCCCGAAACCCAGCAGCCACCACAGCCCGCCGGCGGGTGCCGGGGCCAGGGTGATCCACAGCCCCACCATCTCGTCCCAGACAATGGCCGGGTGGTCGTGAACCCCTAGGCGCCGGGCGGTCTCGCCGCACAGATAAATGCCCACCACCAGAGCCACCGCCACCACCAGCAGATAAGCTTCCAAGGGCCAATCCTGCCACCACCAGTAAAAGGGCAGCCCCACCAGGGTGCCGAAGGTGCCGGGGGCTTTGGGCGCCAGGCCGCTGCCAAAACCCAGGGCCAGGAAGGGCAGCGGCTGGCGCAGCAGCCGCCGCAACGCGGCCGCCTCCCCCTTTGCCCGCGGCATATTCATTGCCGCTCCCGGAAATGATCGTAGCCCGGGCTGGCCAAAGAAAACGCCGTGCCGTCTTTCCGCTGGAGCTGCAAACCGGGCGCGGCGCTCAGTGCGCCGATGGGGGTGCAGGGGCAGCCCAGGGCGCGGCCGGCGGCCAGGGCCTCCTCCAGCCGTTTTGGCGGCACCGCCAGCAAAAGCTCGTAGTCATCGCCGCCACTTAAGGCCAGCCGCCACAAAGCCTCCTGCCCCAAGCCCAGTTCCGCGGCAGCGGCGCGGGCGGCGGCGGACAGGGGCAGCCGCGCCAGTTCCAGCCGGGCGCCCACGCCACTGGCCTCCAGCAGGTGGGCCAAATCCGCCGCCACGCCGTCAGAGACGTCGATGGCGGCGTGGGCCCAGTCCCGCGCTGCCCGGCCCAGGGCCAGGCGCGGGCTGGGACGATGCCAGCGGCGCTCGAGGCAACCGGCCGCCGCGGGGGGGAGAATCCTGCGCTCCCGCCAGGCCGCCAGGGCCAGCGCCGCCTCCCCCACCGTACCGCTCAGCAGCAAAACATCGCCGGGCCGTGCCCCGGCCCGCCCCAGGGCCCGGCCGGCAGGGATGAAGCCATGGGCCTGGACGGTCACCGTCAGCGGCCCGCGGGTGGTGTCCCCCCCCACCAGTTGCACCCCGTGCTCGGCGGCCAGGGCGAAAAAACCGGCGGCGAAGCCTTCCAGCCAGGCGGGATCGGGACGCGGCAGGGTGAGGGCCAGGGTCGCCCAGGCTGCCTCCGCCCCCATGGCGGCAAGATCGCTGAGGTTGACGGCCAGGGCTTTGTGTCCCACGTCTGTGGCGCGCGCCGTGGCGGGGAAATGCACATCGGCCACCAGGGTGTCCATGGCGACCACCAGCTCGCAGCCGGCAGGGGGACGCAGCACGGCGCCATCGTCACCGATGCCGATCGCCGCATCGGGCCGCCGCGGGCCGCGGCTGAAGTACCGACGGATGAGGTCAAATTCGGACAGGGCCATCGGGCCGGCGCGCTTCAGCCGCCCCGCTCCAGGGGCCTGAGCCTGACTGCCAGCCTGTCCAGCACGCCGTTGACGTAACGGTGGCTTTGCTCGGCACCGAACAACTTGGCCGCTTCCACCGCTTCGTTGATCACCACCCGGTAGGGAATCTCCGGCCGGGCGGCCAGCTCCCAGGCACCGATGCGCAAAATGGCCCGTTCCACCGGGTCCAGCTCCCGCACCGGACGGTCCAGGCAGGTTCCCAGGTGACCGTCAATCTCGGCCACATGGGCGGCCACCTCGTGCAGCAGGCCGCAAAAGTAATTCTTATCCACCCCTTTGAGGGCACCGGCGGCGAAAAACTGATTTTCGATGTCCACCACCTCCGGCCCCTGGCCGGCAAGCTGCCATTGATACAAGGCCTGCAGGGCGCAGTGGCGGGCTTTGCTGCGGGCGTGACTCACCGCCGGTCTCCCCTCTTTGCCGTCACGGCAGTTTTCGCAGCAGGCTGACCATTTCCAGCGCCGCCAGCGCCGCTTCCACGCCTTTGTTGCCGGCCTTGGTGCCGGCCCGTTCGATGGCCTGCTCGACAGTGTCCACAGTGAGAATACCAAAAGCCACCGGCAGATCATGCTTCAACGCCACCCCGGCCACCCCCTTGGCGCACTCCCCGGCCACGTAGTCGAAATGGGGGGTGCCGCCACGAATGATGCAGGCCAGGGCAATGACCGCGTCAAAGCGGCCGCTGGCCGCCACCCGCTGCACCGCCAGGGGGATTTCAAAGGCCCCCGGCACCTGGATCAAATCGATATGGGAGCGGCCAACGCCGTGGCGGTGCAAGGCATCCACCGCGCCGTTGATGAGATGCTCAACAATGAAGCTGTTGAAACGCCCGGCGACCAGGGCAAAGCGCGCGTCCGTGGCGGTGAAATCACCGGCAAAGGTGTTGATCTCGCTCATGGGTAGGGGTCTCGCTGTGGGCTCACCCCCGCGCGGCGGAGGCGAAATTACTTATGGACTGAAAGTTGTGCATTCTAGCACTACTGGCAAGGAGGGTTGATCAGCCGCAGCCAAGTGACCGTCTCACCCCCTTCCCAAAGGGGTAATGAAGGATGACGGTGGCACGGCTGATTGTTACGGCACGCGCTCAACAGCTCACAACTTCAAGGAGAAGTGATGGCTGCGCAGGACCATGCGCTGGCGGAGATAGAAACGGTGGGCATCGAAACGCTGCACGCCCGAATCCAGTTCCAGATGGCTACAGCCGTTTTCACGGGCGTGGCGCACCAGCCAGTCGAACAGGACGCGGCCATGACCGGCAGAGCGGCTGTGCGCGTCGGTGACCAGATCGTCCACATACATGAAGCGGCCGAAAACGAGATTCTCGCTGAGGCGGAAACCGGCCACGGCTTTCACCGCGCCTCCCTCACTCAGGGCCACCAGACGAAAACCGGCGTCCATTTGCCGGCGCACGCGCGGTACAAATTCCTCCGCCCGCAAATGAGGGCGCAGCTGGACCATCACGGGAAAACAGGCCTGGATGGCGCCATCGCTGCCGGCAATGGCGACGGCTGTGCCATCAGTCATGTTCCAGATACTCCACCACTTCCAGGCCAAAGCCCGACACGCCATGCAAACGCCGCCGCGAACCGATAACCCGCATTTTGCCCACGCCAATGTCAGCCAGTATCTGCGCGCCCACGCCGTAGGTGCGCAATTCATCGCCGCCGGCCGGCGGCTGGGGCGGCGCCCCGCCCCGGCTCTGCAAACACCAGTTGCGGATGCGCTGCAACACCTCCTGCTCCTCGTTGGGCCGCCGGAGCACGATCAGCACGCCCCCTTCCTGGGCGATGCGCTGCAGGGCATCGTTGAGTGGCCAGGTGGCATCAAAACGGCCCAGGCCCAGCACGTCGCCCAGAATGTCCAGCATGTGCACCCGCACCAAAGCAGGCGTGTCAGGGTCGATGTCGCCCCTGACCAGGGCCAGGTGGCTGTCACCGGTGACACCGTCGTGATAGGCCAACAGACGGAACGGGCCGTGAGGTGTTTGCACCTCGGTTTCAGTGAGACGCTCCACGGTTTTCTCGTGCTGCAAACGATAACTGATAAGATCGGCAATGGTACCCAGTTTCAAGCCGTGCTCAGCGGCGAAACGCTCCAGCTCGGGCCGCCGCGCCATGGTGCCGTCTTCGTTGAGAATTTCGACAATCACCGCCGCCGGTTCCAGCCCCGCCAGCCGCGCCAGATCGCACCCGGCCTCGGTATGACCGGCGCGGGTGAGCACACCGCCGGGCTGGGCCATAATGGGAAAAATGTGCCCGGGCTGCACCACGTCTTCCGGTTTCGCCTCTGCCGCCACCGCCGCCTGAATGGTGGTGGCCCGGTCCTTGGCGGAAATCCCCGTGCTCACCCCCCGCGCCGCCTCGATGCTGACGGTAAAGCGCGTGCCATGACTGCCCTGGGAGGCGCCCACCATCAAAGGCAGGCGCAGCTGGGCGCAGCGCTCCTGGGTGAGGGTGAGACAGATCAAACCGCGGCCGTAGCGGGCCATGAAATTGATATCCTCCGGCCGCACCTTGCTGGCGGCCATGAGCAGATCGCCCTCGTTTTCGCGGTCTTCGTCATCGACAATGACCACCATGCGACCGGCTCTTAAATCTTCGAGTATGTCTGGGATGGTGCTGAATGACATGGTTGGGATGGGGCCTTGGTTTTGCGTAGCCCGGTTGACCTCGTTACGGTATTAACCCGGCAATCCTAATTGCCGGGTTAATAGCGAAGAATCTGACGTCACCTTGCCTGGAAGAGGGGTTGTCATGTTTGTTTCCCACGCCTTCGGGCGCGCTCATCGGGCCGCAAAAAACCATACCGCGCCAACAACGCCCGGCTCACACCGCCGCGCTCCGCCGCGGCGTCACCCATCACCAAACGCTCCAGATAACGCGCCACCAAATCCACTTCCAAATTGACGCGGGTGCCGGCGGCATAGCGGCCCAAGGTGGTCACCGCCAGGGTGTGAGGGACGACGTTCACCCAAAACTCCGCGCCGGCCACCGTGTTGACGGTGAGGCTGACGCCGTCCACGCAGATGGAGCCCTTGGCGGCGATGTAGCGGGCCAGTTCACCTGGCGCCCGGATCACATAGCGGGTGGAGGCGCCAGCCTGTTCGCGCCGGATGACTTCGCCGACGCCGTCCACATGGCCGCTGACCAGATGGCCCCCTAAGGGGGCGCTTAAGGTGAGGGCCTTTTCCAGGTTGACGGGATCGCCCGCGCGCAAACCGGAAAAAGTGGTGCAACGGCGGGTTTCGGCGGACACATCGGCGCTGAATCCGTCATCGTGCAGCGCCACGGCGGTAAGGCACACGCCGCTGACGCTGACACTGTCACCCAGGACCGCGCCGCTTAGATCCAACGCGCCGGCACGGATGCGGATGCGGGCATCGCCGTCCCCTTGCTCCAGGGCGGCGATGTGGCCGACGGCTTGAACGATACCTGTAAACATGGTTGTTTTCGCAGTTGCGCCCCTGTTTTTTGAAAAAACACCCTGTTTAAGTTGAGCGCACCGGCTCGGCCTTTGCCGTAATGCGCCAGTCACTACCCACGGCCCGTATGTCTGTAATGTCGAGCCGGGGGCATTGTGCCAAGTCATCAAACACTGGCAATTTGAACACACCGCGGGCGCCGTCACCCAGGATCTTGGGCGCCAGGTAGATAATCCATTCGTCCACCAGGCCTTCGCGCAATAATGCGCCGGTCAGCGTCGGCCCGGCTTCCAGCAAAACTTCATTCATGTCCTCTGCCGCCAGATGGGTGAGCACGGCGTGCAGGTCCAGGCTGCGGGCGGCGCGGGGCAGCCGGTGC
This sequence comes from Gammaproteobacteria bacterium, assembly GCA_011375345.1. NCBI lineage: Bacteria > Pseudomonadati > Pseudomonadota > Gammaproteobacteria > Gammaproteobacteria bacterium. The sequence continues at coordinate 33,011 of DRLM01000120.1, read as the reverse complement.
ACGGTGACACGGGGAGACGCCAAACGGCGCCAGGCGACCCGTTCGTCGCTGGCGGTGAGCACCAGCGTGCCCCCGGGCTGGCGCAACAAACGGGCGTCCGGCGGCAGACGCAGGCCGCTGTCCAGCACCACCCGCAGCGGCTGGCGCACCTCGCCCTGGCAATGGCTGTCCAGCTCCGCCGGGCTCAGGCGCACGGTGAGGGCAGGGTCATCCGCCAGCACGGTGCTGATGCCGGTGAGCACGGCGCTGCTCATTGCCCGCAGGCGTTGCCCATCGCGGCGGGCCGCCTCGCCGGTGATCCACTGGGACACGCCATTGGAAAGTGCCGTTCGGCCGTCCAGGCTCATGGCCACCTTGGCCCGCACCCAGGGCCGACCCTCCCGCATACGGCGGCAAAAGCCGGGGTTCAGCGCTTCGGCTTCGGCCGCCAGCACGCCGCTGTGCACGGCCACACCCGCGGCGGCCAGGCACCGCAAACCCTGTCCCGCCACGTGGGGATTGGGGTCTTCCATGGCCGCCACCACCCGCGTGACACCCGCTTCAATCAGCGCCCCGGCGCAAGGAGGCGTACGGCCATGATGGCTGCAGGGCTCCAGGCTCACGTAGGCCGTGGCACCGCGGGCGTGGGGACCGGCCTGCTGCAGCGCCGCCACTTCGGCATGGGGGCCGCCCGCACGGCAGTGCCAGCCTTCCCCGACCATCCGGCCCTGCTTGACCAGCACACAGCCCACCCGCGGGTTGGGGTGGGTGCTGTAGCGGCCGCGCTCGGCCAGACGCAGGGCGCGGGCCATCCAGCGGCGGTCTTCGGGACTGTCGGAGCAGGTCGTCATTGTGTTTTGAATTCACCACGCAGACACGGGGCCGCGATCTGGCAAACAGAGTTGGGCCAGAGCGGAACAGCGCATCTGCCGCAGCTGTTCAACTGGCCTCCATCGCGCTTTGTTTCCCCGTGTGAAAAAGAGGGGCCGGGACACTTGCCACATGCATTCAGCCCGCGTTACCGCCATGCCCACCGTGGTGAACACCGGCGTCACCGCTGCTTGCCTTCCTCCTCCGGCAACAGAGGGATCTGCTGTTTGGCCAGCTCCGGCGAGGGCGCGCGTTGCAGGCGTTCGATTTCTTCGCGAAAGGCGTTGACGTCCTGGAAGGAACGATAGACCGAAGCAAAACGCACATAGGCCACTTCATCCAGGCCGCGCAGTTCTTCCATCACCCATTCGCCCAACTGCCGGGCGCTGATTTCCCGCTCGCCGCTGGCGCGCAGGCGGTGGATCAGCCGGGTGATGGCGACATCCACTTGTTCGACGCCCACGGGGCGTTTTTCCAGCGCCCGCTGCATGCCGGCCCGCAGCTTCTCCTCCAAAAATGGCTCGCGGCTGCCGTCACTCTTGACGATGCGCGGCAGGACAAGTTCAGCCGTCTCAAAGGTAGTGTAGCGTTCGCTGCAGGCCAGGCATTCGCGCCGCCGCCGCACGCTGTGGCCGTCGGCGCTGAGGCGCGAGTCCACCACTTTGGTGTCAGCGGCGCCGCAAAAGGGGCAACGCATGGGGCGGGGCCGGGCTTATTTCTGGTAGACCGGCAGGGCCTGGGCGATGTCGCACACCTGGGCCTTGACCCGCTCGATCACCGCCTCGTCGGCCAGATCGTCCAGGATGTCACACATCCAACCGGCCAGCTCTCGACACTGCTGCTCGCTGAAACCGCGGGTGGTGAGTGCCGGGGTGCCGACGCGGATGCCGCTGGTGACAAAAGGCGAACGGGGGTCGTTGGGCACGGCGTTTTTGTTCACGGTGATGTGGGCCGCGCCCAGGGCCGCTTCGGCGTCTTTGCCGGTGATGTCTTTGTCGATGAGATCCACCAGGAACAGATGATTGTCGGTGCCACCGGAGACAATGTTGTAGCCCCGCCGTTTCATGGTGTCGGCCATGGCCCGGGCATTGGCAATGACTTGTTGCTGGTAGGCCTTGAATTCCGGTTGCAGCGCCTCTTTGAAAGCCACGGCCTTGGCGGCGATGACATGCATCAAGGGACCGCCCTGGGTGCCGGGGAACACGGTGGCGCTCAGCTTTTTCTCGATTTCGGGATTGGTCCTGGCCAGAATCAAGCCGCCGCGGGGACCGCGCAGGGTTTTGTGGGTGGTGGTGGTGGTCACATCGGCGATGGGCACGGGGTTGGGATACAAACCCGCTGCCACCAGTCCGGCCACGTGGGCCATGTCCACAAACAAATAAGCGCCCACTTGGTCAGCAATGGTGCGGAAACGCTGCCAGTCCACCACCCGGGAATAGGCGCTGAAGCCGGCGACGATCAGTTTCGGCCGGTGCTCGCGGGCCAGTTCTTCCACGTGGGCGTAGTCGATCTCGCCGGTGGCGGCATCCAGGCCGTATTGCACGGCGTTGAACAATTTGCCCGAGAAGTTCACCTTGGCGCCGTGGGTGAGGTGACCGCCGTGGGCCAGGCTCATGCCGAGAATGGTGTCACCCGCTTGCAGCAGGGCCAGATAAACGGCGGCGTTGGCTTGGGAGCCGGAATGGGGCTGCACGTTCACATAATCGGCGCCAAACAATTCCTTGGCCCGTTCGATAGCCAGCTGCTCGGCGATGTCCACGTACTCGCAGCCGCCGTAATAACGTTTTCCCGGATAACCCTCGGCGTACTTGTTGGTGAGCACCGAGCCTTGCGCTTCCATCACCCGCGGGCTGGCGTAGTTCTCCGAGGCAATCAGTTCCAGGTGTGCTTCCTGGCGCTTGAGCTCTTCGGACATGGCCGTCCACAAGGCATTGTCAAAACCGGCAATCTGCATATCTTTGGTAAACATGAGCCTCACCCTGAACCGCCCGACCGGGCCGCAAAAAGGGGTTAAGGATACCCCATTCGCCGCGCTTGTGCAGTACAGGCACGCGCCGGCGCAGTACCGGCAAACTGGAAGTTTGGGGGGGCGTTCGTGATATATTAATCCCCCCACCGGAAAAGGATAATCCGCCGCGAGCGGACCAGGCGATAACCAGCAGGGACGCGATGGAATAACAGCCTGCTTCCGGGTTCCCTCAGGGACAGCCTTTTACTTGTCGTGCACCGTGATTGCGAGCGCGGCCGGGCGCGTACGACCCGGCTGTGATCCCGTCACAGGGATGTGATGAACATACAAGGGGACCACCCAATGTCGTCTGAAGATCAAATCCAGGCCTCGCCCGGACCCGGGGCGAACAAAATACTGCAGCTACTCGCTCCGATTAAGCAGGACAGCAACGGTGCCGCCCTGTTCGAATACATCGAACAACTCCTGGGCGATACGGAACAACAACACCGCGAAATAGAAATCACCTACGCCGAGTTGTTCGACCAATTGCTGGACGGCTGGGCACGGCAACTGCCCGGCAGTTCGCCGCTCCGCCTGCAAATAAAACTGCTGCAGCTTCGCCTCACGCCGCCCATCTCCCCCTCGGATCTGGCCAAACTGCGCGAACACGCCAGAGCCGTGGCCGAGACACCCACCAGCGAAAGCATGGTGCGCGCCGTGCTGGCGCCACTGCTCACCAGCGGCGCAGAAGAAGTGGAGATCAGCCCCCCGCCGCAGCGGACGCCACGCACCCAACCGGAACAGATCGACGCCGCTTACCGCCAACATATGGACGACAAGCGGCAAACCATCCACAAGCTTCAGGAGGGCCTGGGCGCCCAGATCGCGGCCACCGTGCGGCTCAACGACCGCCTGGGCCGCGTGCTGGACCACGGCCTGCAAAGCCTGGAGCATTTGAAAGAGGCGCAAGGCACAGACACCCTGCGCCAACACCTGCTGGAGGAATTGCGCAAGCTGACCCGGGAACAGGGGGAACTGGCCGCTCAGCTCAAGCACATCAACGCCGCCGTCACCGCCGCTCAGGCCGACGGCCAGCGCCTGAGCGACGAACTCACCCGCATTCACCTGCTCAGCCTCACCGACGACCTCACCGGCCTGGCCAACCGCCGCGCCTTCATGCGCCGCTTGAAAGACGAGGTGTCACGGGTGCAACGCTATGGCAACCCCCTGTCGCTGGCCTTGTTGGATCTGGACGATTTCAAGTCCATCAATGACCGCTACGGCCACGCCGCCGGTGATGAAGTGCTCAAAGCCTATGCGGCAGAAATCCTGTCCATCTTCCGCCACCACGATCTGGTGTCGCGTTACGGTGGCGAGGAATTTGCCATACTGCTGCCCAATACCCACAGCGAGGGGGCCCTGCGCGCCCTGCGCAAAGTGCAAAAGAGGGCAGCGGACACCACCTACCAGTTCAACGGTCAGGCCCTCGCGCTTCCCACCTTCTCCGCCGGGCTGGTTTTGTTCCGCCCCGGCGAGACGGCGGAAGACCTGATCCAGCGCGCCGACCAGGCACTGTATTCCGCCAAGCACCAGGGGCGCAACCGTATTGAATTCGAGCACTCGGAGAGCGCGAGCACGTCGTTGGGATAAGCCTGCGGGGAAGACCGACCCGTACCGCTCCAATCTGGATCAGGGCCTGCCGTCCAAATCGGCGCCTTCTTTTTTCACCGGCATGAGATCGGCCTTGCTGATCCCCAACGCCAGGGCCGCGCTGCTGGCGACATAAATCGACGAGTAGGTGCCCACCACAATACCAAGGATCAGCGCCAGGGCGAAGTTGTGGATCACCTCACCGCCCAGCAGAAACAGCGCGAACAACACCAGCAAGGTGGTGAAGGAGGTCATCAGGGTACGCGCCAAGGTTTGATTGACGGAGGTGTTGGTCACCTGCTCCGGCGACCCTTTGCGTATTTTGCGGAAATTTTCCCGGATGCGGTCGAACACCACAATGGTATCGTTGAGCGAATAGCCGATCACCGCCAGCACGGCGGCCAGCACCGTCAAGTCAAACTCGAAACCAAACAGGGCGAAGATGCCCAGCACAATCAACACATCATGCCCCAGTGCCGCCACGGAGCCCACGGCAAAACGCCATTCAAAACGAAACATCACATAAATCAGAATACCGAACAAAGCACCCAACATGGCCAGACCACCTTGCTCGGTGAGTTCGTCGCCCACCTGGGGACCGACGAATTCCACCCGCCGCATGGACGGCTCACCGGTGCCTTTCAGCGCGCGCAGGACGTCAGTGCTGATATCAGCGCTGGACAGGCCTTCCCGGGGCACCAAGCGCACCAGCACGTCCTGCGAGGTGCCGAAATGCTGCACGACGGCATCCTTGAACCCGGCGTCTTTCAGGGCCTCGCGCACGCTCTCCAACTCAACCGCCTGCGGATAGCCCACTTCAATCAGCGTGCCACCGGTAAAATCAATGCCCAGCTCCAGGCCACGAAGGGCCAGCGCCAGCACGGAAACCACCAACAGCGCGGCGGACACATACAAGGCCAGCCTGCGCCGGCCCATAAAATCAATATTGAGCGGTTGTTTGATAAGCTGCATGGGACTGTCCGCCTAGATCGCCAGCCTGGCGACCCGTTTGCCACCGTAAATGAGGTTGATCATGGCCCGGCTCACCATGATGGCCGTGAACATGGACGTGATGATGCCTATGCACAAGGTCACGGCGAAGCCTTTGATGGGACCGGTGCCGAACATGAACAGGATCGCGGCAGCGATCAAGGTGGTGATGTTGGCATCGGCAATGGTGGACAGGGCGCGTTGATAACCGGAATGGATGCTGGCCTGGGGTGAATTACCCGCCCGTATTTCCTCCCGTATGCGCTCAAAGATGAGCACATTGGCGTCCACCGCCATGCCAACGGTCAGCACGATGCCGGCGATGCCGGGCAGAGTCAGGGTGGCCTGCAACATGGACAGGACTGCAATAATCAGTATCAGGTTGAACACCAGCGCCACGCCGGCCACCACGCCGAAGATCCGGTAATACACCGCCATGAACACCACCACCACGAGGAACCCGACGATGACGGCCATACGCCCCTGATCGATATTGTCTTGTCCCAGGCTGGGACCGACGGTGCGCTCTTCGACGATGTCCACCGGCGCGGCCAGGGCACCGGCACGCAGCAGCAGCGCCAGATCGCGCGCTTCATCAGGGCTGTCCAGCCCGGTGATCTGGAAGCGTTTGCCCAGGGCCTCACGGATCACTGCCTGATTGATGACTTCTTCGACTTTCTTCTTGACCTTGACGGGCTTGTCGCCTTCCCAGCGGGTCTCTGTTTTGGTTTCGATGAACACCACGGCCATGAGTTTGCCCACGTTTTCACGACTGACATTATGCATGGAACGCGCCCCCTTGCCGTCCAGGGTGATGCTCACCGCCGGGCTGCCATCGCGCTGATCGATAGTCGCCGCGGCATCGGTGATGGAATCGCCGGTGATGATGACGCGCCTTTGCAGCAGGACCGGCTGGCCCTGGCGGGTGCGATAGAGGCGGGAGCCGGCCGGCACCCGCCCGGCGGCCGCCGCGGCGGCCTCGTGCTTCTCGTCCACCATGCGGAACTCCAAGGTGGCGGTGGCACCGAGTATTTCCTTGGCGCGGGCGGTGTCCTGCACGCCGGGGAGCTGGACCACGATGCGGTTTTGGCCCTGGCGCTGGATCACCGGCTCGGCCACGCCCAGCTCGTTGACCCGGTTGCGCAAGGCGGTGATGTTTTGCTGCACGGCGAAGTTGCGGGCTTCCTGTTGTTCTTTTTCGCTCATGACCGCCCGGACCAGGAACGCCCCGTCCTCATCCGCCTCACTCAGCACCAGCTCGGGAAAGGCCTTGCGCAACACCACCCGGGCGGCGTCCCGCTCCTCCCGGCTGCGGAATTTGACTTCCAGCTTTTCGCCCTCGCGGCGCACGGAAAGATAACGCAGTTTCTCTTCCCGCAAGGCGGCGCGAAAATCACCCACGTAGCGCTCCAGGGTCTGATCCGTCACCGCCTCCATGTCCACCTCCATGAGGAAATGAACGCCACCGCGCAAATCCAGGCCCAGATACATGGGCAGGGCGTTGATGGCCCGCAGCCACGATGGCGTGGTGGGAGCCAGGTTGAGGGCGACGAAGTAGTCGTCCCCCAACTCACGCTTGACCAGACCCTGGGCCTTGAGCTGGTCCTCGGTGTTGTTGAAGCGCACCAGCAGACGCCCGGCGGCCAGCTCGGTGCCTTTGACAGGCACTCCCGCCTCCTGCAACACCACCCGCACCCGCCCTTCCGTAGCGCTGTTCACCTCGGCACCGCGGCTGGAAGAAATTTGCAGGGCGGGGTCGTCGCCGTATAAATTCGGCAGGGCGTAAATCACGCCGATCAGCAGCACGAATGCGATCAGCAACTGTTTCCAAAGCGGGTATTTGTTCATGAAGGCTCAGTCCGCAAAAGCGACTCCGTTGCGGGAGGCTTATTTTTCCTCTTGTTTTTTCTCTTCCAAAGCCGGCGTTTCTTCGGCGGCGGGGGCTTCCTTCCCTTTGGCTTTGCCTTTGCCCTTGCCACCTTCCTTGCCGATGCTCTTGACAGTGCCCCTGGGCATGACGGAGGCGATCATGTTGCGCTGGATTTTCACGCGCACGCCATCGGCCACTTCCATGGTGACAAAGTTGTCATCCACGGCCGTGATCCGCCCCAGCAAGCCCCCGTTGCTCACCACTTCGTCACCCTTGGACAGGGCTTCCACCATTTTGCGGTGCTCCTTGGCGCGCTTCATCTGCGGCCGGATCAGCAAAAAGTAAAACAGCACAAATATGATGATCAGCGGCACAAAACCCATCAGGCCGGGTTCCGGCGGCGCGGCGGCGGGGGCGTCTTGGGCCCAGGCGTTGGAGATGAAAAAGTTCATGGCGTTTACCTTTGATTTATGCAGTCCCAAATCCCTCGGCCCAGGCAGCGCCGGACCGCTTCCGCATCCGCAGCGCGCGCCGCGGCGCGCGCTTTCCCCTCCGGGACGCGAAAGGCCGGTATTATGACACAGGCGACGGCGATTGCACGCGCCGGGCGTAGAAATCAGAAACGAAGGCGTCCAGGCACCCGGCAGCGATGGCGTCCCGCAAGTCCCGCATCAAATCCTGGTAATAGTGGAGATTGTGCAGGGTGTTCAGGCGGGCCCCCAGGCTCTCCCTGCATTGATCCAGATGGCGCAGATAAGCCCGGCTGTAGTGACGGCAGGTGTAACAGGCGCAGTTCGCATCCAACGGCCGGAGGTCATCCCGGTAGCGCGCATTGCGGATCCGGATCACCCCTTCGCGGGTGAACAGATGGCCGTTGCGGGCGTTGCGGGTGGGCATGACGCAATCGAACATGTCCATGCCGCGGCGCACGGCCTCCACGATGTCTTCCGGCGTGCCCACGCCCATCAGATAGCGGGGTTTCTCTTTCGGCATGCGCGGTGCAATGCCCTCCAGCACGGCCAGCATGTCCTCCTTGGGCTCGCCCACCGACAAACCGCCGACGGCATACCCCTCGAACCCGATATCCACCAGGCCGGCGAGGGACTCGGCCCGCAAATGGGCATGCATCCCCCCCTGCACAATGCCGAACAATGCCGCCGGATTGTCGCCGTGGGCCGCCTTGCTGCGCGCCGCCCAGCGCAGGCTCAATGCCATGGACGCGCGGGCCGTGGCCTCATCGGCGGGAAAGGGCGTGCACTCGTCAAAACTCATCACCACATCCGCCCCCAGCTCCCGTTGAACGGCCATGGATTCTTCCGGCCCCAGAAACACCCGGTCGCCGTTCACCGGGGATCGAAAAATCACCCCCTCCTCGCTGATGTGGCGCAACTCACCCAGACTGAACACCTGAAAGCCGCCGGAATCCGTAAGGATGGGGCCGGACCAGTTCATAAAGTCATGCAAATCCCCGTGGGCCCGGATCACCGCCGTTCCCGGCCGCAGCATCAAATGAAAGGTGTTGCCCAGCAAAATGTCCGCCCCCGTGCCGCGCACCTCTTCCGGCGTCAGCGTTTTCACCGTGGCGTAGGTGCCCACGGGCATAAAGGCCGGCGTTTCCACCGCACCGCGGGGAAAAATCAGGCGGCCGCGGCGGGCGGGACCGTCGGTGGCAAGCAGTTGGAATTGCATCAGATTGATTAGGGAGCAGATAAGGGGTGGCGTTGTTGTCAAATCGCTGCCAGCACCGGCGCTATGTCTCAAGTTCCTGCCGACCGAGACACTGGGCACGTTCACAAAACACGTTCACAAAAACAGCCGTGGCGGCCTCCGGTCGCCCCCCCCGGATCGCTGATGATCTGATTCCGGCGCCCCGCGTCCCGGACAACTCCGGGATTTCAGGCGTACCGCGCCCTTGGCAACGTATATTCTGTTGCTGCGCCAGTATATGAAAATCGGGCCGGGCATAACAAACCCGCACCCTTCAAGACCCGGCCGCCCGGCCCGGCGTCACCAGCATCGCGTCCCCATAGCTGAAAAAGCGGTACCCCTGCGCCACCGCATGGCGGTAGGCCTGCAACACCGGCCCGCGCCCGGCAAAGGCGCATACCAGCATCAGCAAAGTGGATTCCGGCAGATGGAAATTGGTGATCAGGGCATCCACCACCTGAAAGCGAAAGCCGGGGTAGATGAACAAGCGGGTCTCGCCCCCGAAGGGTTGGAGCACGCCATCACGGGCGGCGGTTTCCAGGCTGCGGACGACCGTGGTGCCCACGGCAATCACCCGGCCGCCGCGGGCACGGGTTCGGGCGACGGCGCGGCACACCGCCGCGCTCACGGTCACGCGCTCGGCATGCATGCGGTGCCGGGAAACATCCTCCACCCGCAGGGGCTGAAAAGTGCCGGCGCCCACGTGCAAGGTCACGAAGGCCGTATCAACCCCCATGGCGCGCAGACTGTTCAACAAGGCATCGTCAAAATGCAAACCCGCCGTGGGCGCGGCCACGGCGCCGGGTTCGCGGGCGAACACCGTCTGATACCGCTGGCGGTCTTCCGCCGCGCCCGCCCGCCCGATGTAAGGCGGCAGGGGTATTTCACCGTATTGCTCCAACAGATCCGGCAATGGCGTGTCACCCAACACGCGCAACACGAACATGTCTTCGTCGCGGCCGGTCACTTCAGCTTCCACAGCGCCTCCGGACAAGTGCAATCGCGTGCCGGGCCCGGGCGCCTTGCTGGCCCGCACCTGGACCAGCAGCCGGTGCCCGTCCAACAGGCGTTCCACCAGCACCTCGACCTTGCCACCACTGTCTTTCACCCCCCTGAGACGCGCCGGCACCACCCGCGTATCGTTCAGCACCAGCAAATCACCCGGCCGCAGCAGCCGGGGCAGCTCGTAGAACCTGCGGTCCTGCACCGCTCCGCCGGCCCCGTCCAGACACAGCAGGCGGCTGGCGCTGCGCTGCTCACCCGGATGCTGGGCGATCAAGTGAGGGGGAAGATCGTAGAAAAAATCACGGCGCCGCATGGCGCGCGATGGTAGCAATTCGGCAGGTCCAAGCGCAAAGCCCGCCTTGCGCGCCGGAACGACCGCCAGGCGGCATGAATGTCAAAGCGAGGGCGTTGCGAGACACGGCCTTGTACGGGGCTCAATCGAGCTTCTTCACATCCGTTGCGGTTCAAACTCCTCCCCCGCGACATCCCCTTGCCCACCGGCGAGAAACGGCTATACTACGCCGCTTGGCGCCGGGATGGCGGAACTGGTAGACGCGCCAGACTCAAAATCTGGTGAGGGAAACCTCGTGAGAGTTCGAGTCTCTCTCCCGGCACCATAATTTTGGCTAAAGCAGTGCTACCCGTCGCGACGGCGATGGGCAATCAAGAAGAACATTAAACTTCGGACGCACCGTCTCTCGTTAAATCGTTCGCTCGCTCAAGAAGAACTGACGACCTGCGGCACCCCCAGGGGTGGATGCAGTGTCGTGGCACGTGAATTGCTGATGGAGGGCTGGACCTTCTCTGATCGTCAATTCCCGGACCCTTGTCGTTTCATAAGGTAGGACTCGCACCATGAACGGAACCCGTTTCAGCCTGGAAGTACAACCGCAGATTCCCAAGCGCCTGGCGCGCCTGGAGGAGCTGGCCAATGATTTGATGTACAGCTGGGACCGGCGCATCCGGGGGCTGTTTGTGCGCTTGGATCCTGACTTGTGGGAACGCTGCGGCCATAACCCGAAGCTGCTGTTGAAACGCATCGCCCAGGAGCGGCTGAACGCGGCGGCCAAAGACCGTATTTTTATTGAGGACATGAACCGGGCCCTGTCTGCCTACGACACCTATCATCAGGAAAGTGTGCGGCCCGGGATCACGCCCCATTTGGACGCCGAAAGCGATTTGGTGGCCTATTTTTGCGCTGAGTTCGGATTGCACGAATCCCTGCCCATTTACTCCGGCGGCCTGGGGATCCTGGCGGGGGATCACTGCAAGGCAGCCAGCGATTTGACCCTGCCCTTTGTGGCGGTGGGCATGTTGTACCGCCAGGGTTATTTCATTCAGACGGTGGACGCCCAGGGCCAGCAGGTGGCCCACTACAGCCCCACGGATTTTGAGTCACTCCCCACCACCCCGGCCACCTCACCCAGCGGCGGCGAATTGCACGTGTATGTGGACATGCCAGAGCGCCGCGTGGCCTTGAAAGTGTGGCTGGCCAAGGCGGGCCACATCACCCTGTGCCTGCTGGATAGCGATGTGGCGGAAAACAGCGCCAGCGATCGCGCCATTACCCACCAGCTCTACGGCGGCGACATTCACACCCGGATTCAGCAGGAGATTGTGCTGGGCATCGGCGGGGTGCGGGCGCTGCGCGCCCTGAACATGGCGCCTACGGTGTGGCACATCAACGAGGGCCACGCGGCTTTTCAGGTCTTGGAACGCTGCCGCGAACTCACCGCCGCCGGCGCGGATTTCGATTCCGCCCTGGAACAGGTGGCCAGCGGCACGGTGTTCACCACCCACACGCCGGTGCCGGCGGGCCACGACATTTTCGACCACCATCTGATGCACGAATACTTCGCCGGCTACATCCCCCAGCTCAAGCTGGACATGCCCAGGTTTTTGGAGTTGGGGGTAAGCCCCGGCAACGAGGGCGGCTTCAACCAAACGGCCCTGGCGCTGCGCGGCTCGCGCTTTCACAACGGTGTGAGCCGTATCCACGGTGGCGTGGCCTCACGCATGGAAGCTTACGTGTGGCCGCAAATCCCCCACGAGGAAAACCCTATTTCCTACGTCACCAACGGGGTACATCTGCCCACCTTCCTGGCGCGGGAATGGCTGGGCCTGCTGGACATGCGTTTCGGCGCCGAGTGGCGCAATGAACTCAATAATGAGGCATACTGGTCGCGCCTGGACGAGATTCCCGATTACACGTTCTGGAGTCTGCGCCAGTCTTTGAAATCCGAGCTGCTGGAAGACGTCCGCGAACGCGCCGTACACCAGTACAGCCGCAACGGCGTAAGCGCCACACAGATCAAGCGTCTGACCAGAGAGCTTACGGCGGAAAACACCGACGTGCTCATCCTCGGTTTCGCCCGCCGCTTCGCCACCTACAAGCGGGCCACCCTGTTGTTCTCCGACCCGGAGCGGCTGGCGCGCATAATCAACGACCCCGAACGGCCGGTGATCTTTATTTTCGCGGGCAAGGCCCATCCCCACGACATCCCCGGCCAGCAGCTCATCAAAACCATTCACGAATACAGCCGCCACCCCAGTTTTGAAGGCAAGATCATCATGCTGGAAGGCTACGACATGGCCCTGGGCCGCAAACTGGTCTCCGGGGTGGACGTGTGGGTCAACACCCCGGAATACCCCATGGAAGCCAGCGGCACCTCCGGCCAGAAAGCCGGCATGAACGGCGTGCTCAACTTGAGCGTGCTGGACGGCTGGTGGGGGGAGGGCTACACCGGCGACAACGGCTGGGCCATCACCCCCCACGGGCCCGACTACGACCACGACAAGCGCAACCAGGAAGAAGCCCGGGAACTGCTGGATATTCTCGAAAAAGAAGTGGTCCCCCTCTACTACGACCGCAACGGCCACGGCTACCCCGAAGGCTGGGTGAAAATGGCCAAGGCGTCCATGAAAACACTGATTCCCCGTTTCAACGCCCAACGCATGGTGCTGGATTACGTGGCCGGCTTCTACGGCCCCGCCGCCAAGGCCCGCCGCCGCTTGAGCGGCGACGGCGGCGCCCCGGCAAAGCAACTGGCGGCGTGGAAAAAACGCGTCGCGGCAGCCTGGCCCAAGGTCACCCTGCGGCGCCTCGATCCCCAGCAGACGCGGCTCACCGCGGGCCAGTCGCTGAACATCGAAGTCGGTGTACACCTGGGCGACCTCAAGGCCGATGACATCACCGTGGAGTGCCTGGTGGGCAAGGACGATCACAACAACCACTTCGAACTGCGCGACGTGCAGCGGCTCCAGGCCGCCGGCACCCGCAACGGCGAAACCGTCTTCCGCCTGGATCTGCACCCGCCGCTGCCGGGCTTGCAGTACTACAAGCTGCGTGCCTATCCCAGTCATCCTCTGCTGAGCCATCCCTTTGAGATGGGCCTGATGATCTGGGTGTGACTGGGTTGGCGGCGCCCCTCCCGGGCCCGCCCGGAGCCGGCCAGCCGCCTCGCGCTGCTGCCCCCGCGGGGTGAGAAATGACGGTATGGACCTGATCACATCCAGCAGAGCATTTCACCCATCGCGCCGAATCTGACCAACAAGCGTATTCAATGTTTTCCACTTCGCCGTCGGCGACGGCCAGGGCGGTGCGGGAAAGGGCCGTCGTCGCGCAGAAGGCTTTGCCGGGCAGGGTCAAATCAACCCGGTTCTTCCGTCATCGTCGCTTGCCCCACAGACGCACCCACCCTTGTTGTTCCACCGGCGGGTGCAGCCGAAAGTGCAGTTGGTAGACGTCCACCACGGCCTGCTTTTGCTCGGCGAGAATGCCGGACAAGACGATATCACCGCCAGGGCGAAGCAGCGCGGCAAAACGGGGCGCCAGTTCGATCAACGGTCCGGCGAGGATGTTGGCCAAGAGAAGATCCGCAGGGACGTGGGGGAAATCGGCCGGAGAGTGGGTGGCAATCCGCTCAGCCACCCGGTTGACGAGCGCATTGTCACAAGTGGCTTGCAGGGCCTGGGAATCGTGGTCCACGGCCCGCACCTGGGCTGCGCCGAGCCTGGCGGCGGCGATGGCGAGGATGCCGGAGCCACAGCCATAGTCGATGACGGTTTTCCCCCGGGGAGGATGGGCATCCAGCCAGTTCAGACACAGGGCTGTGGTGGCGTGGGTGCCGGTACCGAATGCCAGGCCGGGATCGAGCAGGATATTGACGCCATCCGGCTCGACTGGGCCCTGTTCCCGCGGACATACCCACAAGCGCTCACCGAAACGCATGGGCTGGAAGTGTTCCAGCCAGGCACGCTCCCAAGCTTGATCTTCCAGCTGTTCTTTACGGCAAGGGGGAGCGGGGCCCAGCAAGGCTTCCACTTTTGCGATGATATCCTCCGCTTGCGTGCCGGAAGCAAACAAGGCGGTCACGACCACCTTCGACCAAAGCGGCGCAGCACCGGGCGGCGGCTCCAGCAAGGCTTCATCGGCAGCGTCACCCAGGGTAACGGCTTGCGCCCCCAGCGCGGACAAGGTGGCGCTCAAGGCTTCGGCCTGGTCGCGGGAGGTGTCAAAGTGGAGTTGCAGCCAGGGCATGATTCGGTCGGTTCATTTGCAGCCTGGATTCCGCCGTGCTCCATCCAGGCTGAATTTGACAGCAACTGTTGAAGCTACATGCCCAGCTTGCGTTCCAGGTAGTGAATATTGGTGCCACCGGCCTGAAAGGCGGCATCGTTGAGGATGTCGCGGTGCAGCTCGGTGTTGGTTTTTATGCCATCCACCACCAGTTCCATCAAGGCCGTGCGCATGCGCGCCAGCGCCGAATCGCGGTCTTCGCCGTGGGAGATGAGTTTGCCCACCATGGAGTCGTAGTACGGCGGCACGGTGTAACCGTCGTAGAGATGGGAATCCACCCGGATACCGGGACCACCGGGCGCATGGTAGCGTTTGACGACCCCGGGCGAGGGGGTGAACTTGACCGGGTCTTCGGCGTTGATGCGGCATTCGAGGGCATGACCGGTAAAGCGGATGTCCTTTTGCCGGAAGCGCAAGGGCTCTCCCGCGGCGATGCGAAGTTGTTCTTTGACGATGTCCACGCCGGTGATCATCTCGGTGACGGGATGTTCCACTTGCAGGCGGGTGTTCATCTCGATGAAGTAGAAGTGTCCGTCTTCGTAGAGAAACTCGAAGGTGCCCGCGCCACGGTAGCCGATGTCCACACAGGCTTTGGCGCAGCGCACCCCCATTTTGTCACGCAGCTTTTCGTTGAGCCCCGGCGCCGGCGCCTCTTCGATCACTTTTTGATGACGGCGCTGCAAGGAACAGTCCCGTTCGCCCAGGTGAATGGCGTGACCCTGGCCGTCGGCCAGCACCTGGAATTCGATGTGGCGGGGGTTTTCCAGGAATTTTTCCATGTAGACGGTATCGTTGCCGAAGGCCGCTCCCGCTTCGCTGCGCGTCAGGGCAATGGCGTTGAGCAGGGCCGCCTCAGAACGCACCACCCGCATGCCGCGCCCGCCGCCGCCGCCGGCGGCCTTGATGATTACCGGATAGCCGATGCTCCGGGCGAGACTCAGGATCTCGTCCGGGTTGTCGCCCAAAGGACCGTCGGAGCCCGGCACACAGGGAATGCCGGCTTTTTTCATGGCGGCGATGGCAGAGATCTTGTCGCCCATCAGGCGGATGGTGTCACCGCGCGGACCGATAAAGATAAAACCGCTTTGTTCCACCACGTCGGCAAAATCAGCGTTTTCCGATAAAAAACCGTATCCCGGATGGATGGCCACGGCATCGGTCACTTCCGCGGCGCTGATGACAGCGGGAACATTCAAATAACTTTGGGCAGCGGCATTCTCGCCGATGCACACTGATTCATCAGCCAGGCGCACGTGTTTCAGATCACGATCGGCGCTGGAATGAATGGCGACGGTTTTGATGCCCATCTCCTTGCACGCGCGCCAGATGCGCAGCGCGATTTCGCCCCGGTTGGCAATCACTACTTTTTCGAGCATGGTCTGGTCCCGCTGTTAATCGATGATGAACAGCGGTTGGCCGTATTCCACCGGCTGGCCGTTTTCCACCAGGATGGCCTTGATCACTCCCGCTTTGTCGGATTCGATTTGGTTGAACATTTTCATCGCTTCGATGATGCACAGGGTGTCGCCCGCTTTCACCGTCTGCCCCTCTTCCACGAAGGGTTTGTTCCCGGGGGCCGAGGCGCGGTAAAACGTTCCCACCATGGGGCTGGTCACGGTGTGACCACTGGGCACGGCGGGCTCATCCACCGCCTCAGTCTCGGATCTGACAGCGGCCGCCGCCGGCAAAGTGGCCACGGGCGGGGCCGGCGCAGGCAGGGCGACACTCCCCCCGGCCGGATAACGGCTGATGCGCACCGATTCTTCCCCCTCGTGGATTTCGATTTCGGCGATACCGGACTCTTCCAGCAGTTCAATCAGTTTTTTTACTTTGCGTATGTCCATGACAGTGCGTTGTACCCCGGTTTAACTCTTTTCCCTGGCCAGTTCGGTGACGGCAGCCTGCAGGGCCAGTTCGTAACCTTGCGGCCCGAACCCCACAATCACGCCGCTGGCGATGTCTGAAAAATAGGACTGATGGCGGAACGCCTCGCGGCGGTGCACATTGGACAGGTGAACCTCTATAAAAGGGATATCCACCGCCAGCAGGGCATCGCGCAGTGCCACACTGGTGTGCGTAAAGGCCGCGGGGTTGAAAATGATGAACGCCACTTGTTCCTCAGCAGCGCTGTGAACGCGCTCGATGAGAGCGTGCTCCGCGTTGCTTTGGAAATGAAGCAGGCGGTGACCGCTTTGCCCCGCCAGGTTTTCCAGATGGCGGCAGATATCCGCAAGGCGGGTCCGTCCATAAAGACCGGGCTCGCGGCGGCCCAACATATTCAGGTTGGGGCCGTTCAAAAGCAGCAAGGTAGCCATGAAAATCCTTCTGCGCACACGACTCAGCGCCAGAAGGGTAATTCTGCATGGCCAAGGTGGGTTTGTCTATATCGTTTGAACTTCCCGTGTGTTCGTCGCAAATACCCGCATGATCATTGCCACCACTTCCACGTGATTTAAAGCAGGGGCTGGATCAGGGTGATGGCCTCGCGCTCATGCAATTCCCCGAATTCCACGGCGGCAATCCGCCCGTCACGGTCGATAATGGCGGTATAGGGCAGCACGCCGGCGTCATTGCCGTAGGCCCTGGCCACGTCCACGGCATCGTCCTCACCAATCATGATGGCGTAGTCAATGGGGGTGTTCCTGATGAAGGCGCTCACCGCCTCGCGGTCATCCAGCGCCACGCCGATGACCTGCAGGCCCTGTTCGCCGTAGCGGGCCTGCAAGCCGTTGAGCATGGGAATCTCACGCAAACAAGGCCGGCACCAAGTGGCCCAGAAATTCAGGGCGATAACTTTGCCGTCCCATTCATCAATATGGTGAACCACGCCATCCATATCCGGCAGACCGAAGCCCGGCCGCTGCCGCTCCAGGGCAGCGCTCACTTCACCCCGCTCCGCGGCGGCGCGCCGCTGCGCCCAGTCGCTGAAAACGAAATAGCCCACCACGGTGGCAACACCCACGGTCAACAGACCCAGAACCAGGCCGGGCCGCTTCAACGGCGTGATTTTTTCGCTCACAAACTCCTCTCCAGCGCTTGTTGCACGTGGGACGCGAATTCCCCGGCATCGAGGAATCCGACCACGCGATAAGCCTTGCGCTCGGTGCCGTCGACGCCGAAAAACAGGATGGACGGCGGACCAAAAATGCCAAAACGCGCCATCAGGGCTTTGTCTGCCTCATCGTTGGCCGTCACGTCCGCCTGCAGCAACATCACCCCGGCCAGCGCCGCCTGCACCGCAGGATCGGAAAAGGTGAGATGTTCCATCTCCTTGCAGGACACACACCAGTCAGCGTAGAAATCCAGCATCACCGGCTGACCCTGGGCACGGGCGCGTTGCAGGGCCTGGTCCAGGCCGTCCGGCCCCTTGATCCGGACGAACGGCAAGGCCGGCGCGCTGGCCTGGCCACCGCCCAGGAAGGAGGCATTGGCCAGCGGCTTGAACATGCTGTTGCCACCGGTGGCCGCCCCCAGCGTCAACACAACACCGTAAACCAGAAAGACGAAGCCGACACCTTTCCACAACTTCTGCCAGCCCGTGGCCTCCACCGGCAGGGTGTTGGCCACCCCCAGAAACACCGCCGTGACGATAAACAGCGCCCCCCACAGCACCAGCGCCAACTGCCCGGGAATCACCCGTTCCAGCATCCAGATCGCCAGCCCCAAAAGCAACACGCCGAACACGGCTTTGATGGTGTTCATCCAGCCGGAGGCGCGGGGCAGCCATTTACCCGCGGAGGTCCCCACCGCCAACAGCGGCACCCCCATGCCCAGACTCATGGCGAACAAAGCCAGGCCGCCGAGCACCGCATCGCCGGTGTTCCCGATATAGATGAGCGCACCGGCCAAAGGCGCCGCCACGCAGGGACCGACGATGAGCGCGGACAACAAGCCCATGATAGAGGCACCGGCCAGGGTGCCCCCCTGCTGCCGGTTGCTGATTTCGCTGAGCCTGCTCTGCCAACTCGCGGGCAGTTGCAGATCGTAAAAGCCGAACATGGACAGCGCCAGCGCCACAAACAGCGCGCTGAAGGCGCCGATGACCCAGGCATTCTGGAAAGCCGCCTGCAAATTGGCGCCGAACAGGCCCGCCAACACCCCCGCCACCGTGTAGGTCAGCGCCATGGCCAGCACGTAGGCCAGGGACAAGAAGAAGGCATTGCGGGTGGTGATGCTGGCCCCCTGCCCCACGATGAGGCTGGAGAGGATGGGCACCATGGGGAACACACAGGGTGTAAAGGCCAGCAGCAATCCCACGCCAAAGAAACTGAGCATGGTAAGCAGACGGTTGCCACCCATGAGGGACTGGGCGAAGCGGTCCTGCTCGGACACAAAACCACTGACAGCAGGGATCACTGGTGCCGGTGCCGGCCCCGCCCCACCCGCCGGCAGCGTGAGGGCCACGGTCTTGGTGATGGGGGCGTAACACAGGCCGGCGTCGGCGCAGCCCTGATAACGCACCTCGGCGGTGACAGACCGCCCCTCCCCCTCAAACACCACCGGCACACGCACATCCAGCTTGTGGTAATACACCTCGGAGTGACCGAAAGACTCGTCGGTTTTCATCCTGCCCGGAGGCAGCACCAACTCCCCCAGGGTCACGCCGGGACTGTCTTTGAGGGTGACCTTGAGCTGTTTGCGATAGAGATAATAGCCATCGGCAATCTGCCACTGAAGGTGGAAAGCCTTGTTCTCCTGTGCCCCGGCCGCGAAAACAAACGCCTGATCGGGATCCAAAAACTCCTCGCCCGCCCCGCCCAGGCCCAGGGTGTCTTTTACGGAATTCAAAAACCCACCGAGCACCCCGCCGCTTTTTGGCGGGCCGCCGGGGGCGGCGGCCAGGCTCACACTGAGCGTCTGCTCCCGCGGCGGGAAACACACCCCCGCATCGGCACAACCCTGGGATTTGGCGATGAGGGAAAAATCCAAGGCATGACGGGCATCGGCGCGGATCAGGGGAATGTCCACTGCCACATGGCCACGATAGATGGCGCTTTCGCCGAAGAATTCATCGTGTTTGATATCGTGGGCCTCGGGCAGCATGGGCGGACCCAGTTCCACACCCGGGTCAGCGCTGCGGAAACTGATTTTCCCCTTATATAAGTAGTAACCCTCGGCGATCTCCCACTCCACCCGCACCATATCGGCGGCCAGGGGCGTGGCGCTGACGCGGAAAGCCTGATCGGGGTGAAGCAGATCGTCGGGCTGGACAGCCGCAGCAGGACCGGCGAGAAAGGCGCCGAGGGCGGCCAGCAATAACATGCAGACACGGCACACGGGCGTGCCCGACTGGATGTGCATCATGGAAACTGTCCTCTTGGCATTGTTCGTTAGGAGGACGGGGCCGCGCCCTGATCCGGGCCTGGCACAGACTCCTCAATCCAGGCCAGATAGGCGGGCAAGCCGGTGGCGATTGGGACCGCGACCAACTCCGGAAGTTCATAGGGATGCAGCCGCAACACCGCTTCCTGAAGACCCTGCAAGGCAGGCCGCGTCGACTTGATCAACAACAACACTTCGTCCGCCTCCTCCACCGCCCCCCGCCAGCGATACACCGAGCGCACGGCAGGTACCACGTTGACGCAGGCGGCCAGCCCGGCGCCCACCAGCCCGCGGGCGATGCGCCCGGCCACCTCGCCGTCCGGGCAGGTGCAATAAACAATGCAAGCCTCAGTGCTCATGGCGCCGGATTCTAGCAAATCCACCTGTCCTTCGCCGCCACCGGGATCACAACTTGAGCTTGGCGGCGGGGAAGTGTACCGTGTGTGCCATGACGCCATTCAAAGCCCTGTTTTTAATCTTCCTCGGCGTTCCGGTTCTGGAAATCTACCTCCTGATTACAGTGGGGGGGTGGATCGGCGCCCTGCCCACTGTGGGGCTGGTGGTGCTCACTGCGGTCATCGGCGCCTATCTGTTGCGCCAGCAGGGCTTCGCCACATGGCAGCGCGTGCAAACCACCCTGGCGCGGGGCGAGCTTCCCGCCCTGGAGATGATGGAAGGCCTGGTGCTGCTGGTCAGCGGTGCCCTGTTGCTCACACCCGGTTTTTTTACCGACACCATCGGGTTCCTGGGACTGATCCCCGCCACCCGCCGCGCCATGGTGCTGTACTTGCTGCGCCACAGCAACGTAATAGTCAGCGCCCGCAGCTACACCCGACACGAGTCCCACACCATCGACGGCGACTACACCCGCGACGACCGTTGAGCGGGGGGCCCGGATGCCGCGGCGGTCCTGTCAAAGCTCCACCCCTCCCCTGAACTTCTCTTCTATAGTTATCCCTTGTTCAATCGCAGTCCTGGATATTTTTTTGCCATTCGACAGGGCTTGCCCCTTGACCTTTTGAATTTCGGAACTATCATTATTGGCACTCACGAGTGGTGAGTGCTAACAATCACCCACCCCAACCTGGAAGCATTGCGCAAGTCATTGTTTCTAAATCAAGACTTAGGGAGATCTCAAGTATGAACATTCGTCCGTTACATGACCGCGTCGTGGTGCGCCGCCTCGAAGAAGAGCGCACAACCGCTGGAGGCATCGTGATTCCCGACACCGCCACCGAAAAGCCCAGCAAGGGCGAGGTGATCGCCGTGGGTAACGGCAAGATCCTGGACAACGGCGAGCAGCGCGCCCTGGACGTCAAAGTGGGCGACAAGGTGCTGTTCGGCAAATACGCCGGCACTGAGGTGAAAGTGGAAGGCGAAGACCTGCTGGTGATGCGCGAAGACGACATCATGGCGGTCATCGAAGGCTAAGCGCCCCCCCGCAGACTATTATTTTGGAGGATCAAAAACATGGCAGCGAAAGAAGTCCGCTTCAGTGACGACGCCCGGCACCGCATGGTGCACGGCGTAAACATTCTGGCCAACGCCGTTAAAGTGACCCTGGGCCCCAAAGGCCGCAACGTGGTGCTGGAGAAAAGCTTCGGCGCTCCCACCATCACCAAGGACGGCGTGTCCGTCGCCAAGGAAATCGAACTGGCTGACAAGTTCGAAAACATGGGCGCCCAAATGGTGAAAGAGGTCGCCTCCCAGACCTCCGACGTGGCCGGCGACGGCACCACCACCGCCACCGTATTGGCCCAGGCCATTTTGCGCGAAGGCATGAAAGCCGTCGCCTCCGGCATGAACCCCATGGACCTCAAGCGCGGCATTGACAAAGCCGTGGCCGCGGCCGTGGAAGAGCTGAAGAGCCACTCCAAACCCTGCACCGACAACAAATCCATCGCCCAGGTGGGCACCATTTCCGCCAACTCCGACGAAGCCATCGGCAAAATCATCGCCGACGCCATGGACAAAGTGGGCAAGGAAGGCGTGATCACCGTGGAAGAAGGCTCCGGTCTGGACAATGAGCTGGACGTGGTGGAAGGCATGCAGTTCGACCGCGGCTACCTCTCCCCCTACTTCATCAACAACCAGCAAAGCATGAGCGTGGAGCTGGAAAACCCCTACATCTTGTTGCACGACAAGAAAATCTCCAACATCCGCGACCTGCTGCCGGTGCTGGAAGGCGCCGCCAAAGCCGGCCGCCAGCTGCTGATCATCGCCGAAGATGTGGAAGGCGAGGCCCTGGCCACCTTGGTGGTGAACACCATCCGCGGCATCGTCAAGGTCTGCGCTGTCAAAGCCCCCGGCTTCGGCGACCGCCGCAAAGCCATGCTGCAAGACATCGCCATTTTGACCGGCGGCCAGGTGATCTCCGAAGAAGTGGGCCTGTCCCTGGAAAAAGCCAGTCTGGACGACCTGGGTTCCGCCAAGCGCGTGGTCATCACCAAAGACGACACCACTGTCATTGACGGAGCCGGCAATGGCAGCGAAATCGAAGCCCGCGTGGCCCAGCTTCGCGCCCAGGTGGAGGAAACCACTTCCGATTACGACCGCGAAAAACTGCAAGAGCGCATCGCCAAGCTGGCCGGCGGCGTGGCCGTCATCAAAGTGGGCGCCGCCACGGAAGTGGAAATGAAAGAAAAGAAAGCCCGCGTGGAAGATGCCCTGCACGCCACCCGCGCTGCGGTGGAAGAAGGCATCGTGCCCGGTGGCGGCGTCGCTCTGGTGCGCGCCCTGACCGGCATCACTGAGCTCAAAGGTGACAACCACGACCAGGACGTGGGCATTTCCATCGCCCGCCGCGCCATGGAAGAACCGCTGCGCCAGATTGTCACCAACGCCGGCGGTGAGGCCTCTGTGGTCCTGGCCGAAGTCAAAAACGGCAAGGGCAACTACGGCTTCAATGCCGCCACCGGGGAATACGGCGACATGGTGAACATGGGTATTCTGGACCCCACCAAGGTCACCCGCAGCGCCCTGCAAAACGCAGCCAGCGTCTCCGGCCTGATGATCACCACCGAAGCCATGGTGGCCGAAGCGCCCAAGGAAGAAAAAGCGCCCGCACCCGGCGCTGACGATATGGGCGGCATGGGAGGAATGGGTGGCATGGGCGGCATGATGTAAGCCCGGTCAGGCACCACCTCACGAAAAAAGGCCTCGCCCGTTTGGGTGGGGCCTTTTTTTTTCGCGCCCGCAGGCACCGGCGGCAGCCCCGGTGAAAACACAGGCGCACTTAGAACAAACACCGCCTGCACAGATTGCGCTTGCGGCACCAGCGCCAGCTGATATGATCCGCACTACCCGTTGCGCCCCGCCCGGCCCGCGCCTCTTCATCTCCTCAAGGAAACCGCGGCAAAAGTCATATTCCTGCACGTCGGCTTCCGCCACAGGCCTGAAATCATGGGAAAAGGCCCGACCCGGTTCGGCGCCGTCGCCCACGGGCAGTTAGAACAGGGGGGCTTTGCCAAAGGCCGGGGAACAACGGGCGTGGGAACGGAAAGGGCCGCCCTTTATACATTCGCATCTGTGAGCTGGGATGGGGACCGGCTCTCCCCGGCCGCCACCGCCACGCGCCGTCCAGTCAAATGGAGGATCAAAACCATGTTCGTGATACTGTTGAAATTCTCAGACAACAAAGGGCAGGCGGGCCAGTATTTGGACGGTCACAAAGCCTGGCTAAAGCGCGGTTTCGATGAGGGCGTGTTTGTGCTGGCGGGCAGCCTGCAAACCAACAGCGGTGGCGGGATCATCGCGCACAATACCACGCTGTCCGAACTTCAGGACCGGGTGGACAGTGACCCTTTTGTGATGAAAAACATCGTCACCGCCGAGGTTTTGGAGATCACGCCGTCAAAAGCCGACGAGCGGCTGCAGTTCTTGCTCCCCTGAACAACGGGCCTCATCCCCTCGCTGAACGGATGAGCACAGCTCTGGCCAGCCCCGCTGGCTGCGCGCCGGTGCGACCGGGCCCCTTGCGGAATTCGTGGCCAGAATGCCTGCCGGGCAGAGCGTGCTTTCCCCGGCCACTGAACAATGCGCGACGCGGGGTGCGGCCCGGGTCAGATTTCCTCTCATTGGGTTGCGCCACTGAAAACCCGCCCCCCTGAAAGCTGGACGCGGCGCTGCCGTTGCAACATACTTCGAAGCGTGGACGTTGCGAAAGAGACCCAGCGGTGTATCGTGAACAGCTCCGGCGGCTCCCCGTTTTCAGCACCGAGGAGACAGTGGTGCCCGCGGCACGTTTCAACGCCGTGCGCCTGGCGCTCAGGTGGACGACCAATCCCCAACGTTTTCCCATCGAGGGTTTGCGGGGCCTGGACATGATTCTGGAAGACGGGCTGTGGGCCATCGCGGACCGCACATTAAACGACATCCCCGTCGCCGCCTGGACTGACTTTGAACCGCGCACCTCGCTGCACCAGCCCATTGCCTGCCGCCTGCGCTTTTATCATGCCCACGCCGGACTCGTTCTCGACCCGGCGTGGGCATACTGCGACCGCTACCTGAAACGCGCACTGGACCAGGCAGACCCCAAAAGACCTTGAACCCGACCCCATCCAGCCAGCGTTTTCGCGTATAATTCACTGCTTTCTCGCTCACAGCTCCCCCTTGGTCGGCGTCGAGCCGACACATCCCACAGAGGTTTTTTATTCATGTCAGGTCCCACCCCTTCCCCCGGCGCCTTCGCGGAACTGGGTCTTAACCCTTTGATTCTCAGAGCTGTTGCCGATGCCGGCTACGAATCCCCCTCGCCCATCCAGGCCGCCAGCATTCCTTTGCTGCTGGCGGGCAAAGATCTGGTGGGACAGGCCCAGACCGGCACCGGCAAAACCGCCGCCTTCGCCCTGCCCCTGCTCAGCAAGGTGGATATCGGCCTCAAACAACCGCAGGTGCTGGTGCTCACGCCTACGCGGGAGCTGGCCATTCAAGTGTCGGAGACCTTCCAGGCCTACGCCCGCCATCTCAAGGGTTTCCAGGTGCTGCCCCTCTACGGCGGCCAGGGCATGGCCGACCAGTTGCGATCGCTGCGCCGCGGCGTGCACGTGGTGGTGGGCACACCCGGCCGGGTGATGGATCATTTGCGCCGCAAGACCCTGAACTTGGGCCAGCTTCAGAGCCTGGTGCTGGATGAAGCCGATGAAATGCTCAAAATGGGCTTTCTCGAAGACGTGGAGTGGATTCTGGAACAAACGCCCCAGACGCGCCAAGTGGCGCTGTTTTCCGCCACCTTGCCCGGCGCCGTGCACAAAATCGCCCAGCGTCACCTGAACAAGCCGGCGGAGGTGAAAATCAAAACCAAAACCGCCACCGTAGACACCAT
Organism: Gammaproteobacteria bacterium; assembly: GCA_011375345.1. Lineage (NCBI taxonomy): Bacteria > Pseudomonadati > Pseudomonadota > Gammaproteobacteria > Gammaproteobacteria bacterium. Next base: position 7,765 of record DRLM01000120.1, on the reverse strand, counting down.
CAGCCAGCATTGCTGGCAAGTCACCGACCTCCACAAGTTGGATGCCCTCACCCGCATTCTGGAGGCGGAAGACTTCGATGCCATGATTGTCTTCGTGCGCACCAAAAACGCCACGGTGGAACTGTCAGAAAAACTGGAGGCCCGCGGCTACGCCAGCGCACCGCTCAATGGTGATATAAACCAGGCGCTGCGGGAAAAAACCGTGGCGCGGCTGAAAAAAAAATCCCTGGACATTGTCGTGGCCACCGACGTAGCCGCCCGCGGCCTGGACGTGGACCGCATCAGCCACGTGGTCAACTACGACATCCCCTACGACACCGAGGCCTATGTGCACCGCATCGGCCGCACCGGCCGCGCCGGTCGCCAGGGCAAGGCCATATTATTCGTCGCGCCGCGGGAAAAACGCATGCTGCGTGCCATCGAACGCGCCACCCGCCAGCCCATCAACCCCATGCAACTGCCCACCCGGCAGGACGTGGCGGACCGCCGCATCGCCCAATTCAAACAGCTGATCAACGACACCCTCAAGGCCCAGGAATTGGGATTTTTTCAGGACGTGATCGAAGAATACCAGCGGGAACACCAAGTCAGCCTGAACGACATTGCTGCGGCACTGGCCTATTTGCACCAGCGGGAACGCCCCTTGAATGTCCCCGAGCGAGCCACGCCCCGGCGGGACAAGGCGGCCGCAGGCCCACCGTTGACAAAACGCCCCAGCGCGTCGCGCCCGCACAAAAAAACAAGCCGCAGCAGCAAGGCCGGCAAACCTTTCAAAGCCAAAGGCAACAAAGCGCGACCGGGCTCACGCGCCGCTGGGTTATATTCCTGAGCTAGGATTGTCAGGTTGATATTATCGCGGCGAGGCGCCGCTCTCACCAGGGGTAGGGGTCTGTGCCAGACGCCCCCCGGGCAGGGGCGGATACCCTCGGCGGCTTGGGCTAAAATCCGCCCTATGTCATTGCACCACCGCACCTTGCGCATCCTCAGCAACGGGCACCTCCACTCCGGTGAGGATCTGAGCCGGCAATTGGGCGTCAGCCGCACCGCCGTGTGGAAAGCCATCCGCGTGTTGAGAGCTATGGGGGTCACCATCCATGCCGTGGCCGGCAAAGGCTATCATCTGGCCCGGCCCGTGGAACTGCTGGACGAACAGGCCATACGCCAGGCCCTCCCCCAGGGCGCCGCGCCATTGCTCAGCGAGCTGGAAATCCACCACAGCCTGCGCTCCACCAACAGCCATCTTCTTGACGCCGCCCGCGCGGGCCGGCCGGGCGGGCACGCCTGTTTGGCAGAACACCAACAACAGGGCCGGGGCCGCCGCGGCCGGCACTGGGCTTCCCCCCTGGGCGCCAACATTTATCTTTCCCTGCTTTGGCGTTTCGAATTGGAGCCGCCCGCACTAAGCGGGATGAGCCTGGCCGCCGGTGTGGCGGTGGCAAAAAGCCTGGCGCAAATGGGGATCACCGACATCGGTCTGAAATGGCCCAACGATGTCCTTTGGCAGGGCCGCAAACTGGCCGGCGTATTGCTGGAAACCAGCGGCGAGTCCCACGGTGCCCAGGCCGTGGTGATCGGTGTCGGCTTGAACGTGCACATGCCCCGGCACGTGGAGATCGACCAGGCCTGGGCCGATGTGCAAAGCGCCACCCCATCACCACCCGGGCGCAACGCCCTGGCGGGCGCGCTGCTGGGTGAGCTGCTGCTGTCGGCGGAACGCTATGGCCAACAGGGCTTGCAGGCCTGCTTGCCCACATGGCGTGAACTCGACGCCCTGGCGGGCCGGACCGTGAGGCTGCAAGGCTTGCGCGAGAAGGTAACCGGCGTTGCACGCGGCGTCGACGATCACGGTGCCTTGTTGATTGAACGCGACCGCCGCATCACCGCCTATCAAAGCGGCGATGTCAGCGCACGCCTGTACCCTGGCGAAACTTAAGGACCGCCCTTGAAGCTGCTGGTGGACATCGGCAACAGCCGTATCAAATGGGGCATCTGGAAAAACGGTGCGCTAGATCACTGCGGAGCGTTTACCCGGCCGGACGCCGCCAACATCCCGGCGGGCGCCGAAGCCGCCTGGGGCCGTATGCCTCCCCCCCGGAACATCATCACCGCCAACGTCGCCGGCGAAACCATCGCCGCAGCGCTGACCGCATGGATGCAATCTCACTGGAACATCACACCGCATTTTATCCAGGCCCAGGCCCGGGCGGGCGGCGTGACCAACGCCTACGAGGAACCCGGCAAGCTGGGCGTGGACCGTTGGGCAGCGCTGGTGGCAACACGACGACGATACCAGCAGGCCGCGTGCATTGTGAACGCCGGAACGGCCATTACCATTGATGCCATGGACGAAAACGGCCACCACCTGGGCGGCCTGATCGTGCCGGGTGTGCAGCTGATGCGCAGCAGCTTGCTGGAAAAGACCGCCGACATCAGTGCGCGCGCGCAAGGCCAAACCGTCAAACAGGGCACTTTACTGGCCCGCAGCACCCAGGCCGCGGTACAGGGCGGCACACTCTACAGCGCTGTGGCACTAATTGACAGGATCGCTCAGAATCTGGCCACCCAACTGGGGCCAAACATGGCCCGCTTGATTTCCGGCGGCGACGCGGCGAGCCTGCATCCTTTGCTCACCCCAGGCTTTGAGCACCGCCCGCATCTCGTGCTCGAAGGCCTGGCGATATTGGGAGAAAGCCCGTGCGACTGATATTCTTTGCCCTGCTGTTGGCCAATGTGGCGGTCTTCGCCTGGCAGCACTATGGCCATAAGACAAGACCCGCCACAGCAACAGCGGACAACGCCGCGACATATGGCAAACCACTGCGCCTATTGAAAGAGCGGTCCACCACAGCAAGCGAAGACAGCGAATAAACCCACCGGTTGCCAGGGTGGGTCCGCGCCGCTAATCTAGCGCCTTCCCACCACAAGGACTTTGCAACAGGCCCATGACAAAACGCAGCACACCCACCATGGCCCAAAAGGCCGACCGCCACGAACTCTATCAACTTTCCGTTCAATCACCGGAGTTCGAATTGGATTTCTTCGACGCCCGTTACCGCGAGCTGCGCGGGAAACGGCCATTGATCCTGCGCGAAGACTTTTGCGGCACAGCGCTGGTGTGCGCCCAGTGGGCCAAGTCCCATCCCAAGCGCCAGGCCATCGGCGTGGACTTGTGCGCAGAAACCCTGGAGTGGGGTTTGAAACACAACGTCCGCCCGGCCGGCAAAGACGTGGCCCGCCGTATCAAGCTCATCAATGCCAACGTCCTCACCGCCGACGCCCCCAAGGCGGACGTCACCTGTGCTATGAATTTCAGCTATATGATCTTCACCAGGCGCGGCGCACTGCGGCACTATTTCGAAACCGTACGCGCCGGCCTGAAGGACAACGGTTTGTTCTTTCTCGACCTGCTGGGCGGTCTCGAAACGCCCAACGCCGTGGCGGAAGAGCGGGAAATAGAAGGCGAGGACTTTACCTACACCTGGGACCAGGCCACGTACAATCCCATCACCAACGAAATGCAATGCTACATCCATTTCGGTTTTCCCGATGGATCCAAGCTGAAACGTGCCTTTTCTTATTATTGGCGCCTGTGGTCATTGCCCGAAATCCGGGAACTGTTGCACGAAGCGGGCTTCAGCAAAGTGCGCATTTATTGGGAAGAATTCGAAGAAGACGAAAACGACGAGGAATACTTGGTCGGCAGCGGCAACTATTTAGAAGTCACCGAGGTGGAGACCCAGGAGGCGTGGATCGCTTACATTGTTGCGGAAGCCTAGCCCGGGTTGCTCAACCAGGAAGCGGGGCAATCGCGAAAGACGGTGGATTCACAGGGGATGTTCTGACAGAGCGGAATACACATTGCCCATTTCCGATGGAAGAAAATCCCCTGTGTATCCAAAGAACAAGCAAGGGCCTGTCCATCTGCTGAGGAATGCGGGCCAAGACCCCGTTCAAGCCGTCATTTTCCGCTCCAGAGTTTGCAGCACCATCGCAACCGGCGTCAGCCCCAGCCCCCAGGCCACCACCACACCCAGGCCGTTGGCCGCCATGTCCCAGTAATCGAAACTGCGGTAACCCGTCAGCCCCTGGGCAACTTCCAGCCCCACGCCCAGAGTGACAAGAGCCAGCGCCACTCGCCCGTACGCCGGCCGCTGGTAGAGCTGGACAAACCACAGCATCAAGCCGGCGTAGCCGGCCACGTGAGCCACTTTGTCCGCGGCGCTGAAGCCGGGCAGCGGCGGCGCCGGCATCAGCGAGGCGTACACCACCACGGCCACCAGGCCCCAGCCCACGGCCCGCCACAGGGGAAACCAACGCAGGCGGCGCCGGACCCACCGCCCGGTTGTCGGCTCAGCCGTGGCCGGCACGCTCATCCTGCGGCCACAACCAGGCCGCCCCCCTCACGCCGCTGGAATCCCCGTGCAGGGGCGGCACCAGCGGCGTGGCCACATGATCGGAAAACACCCACCGTCCCCACAGGCGCGGCACCCGCTGATACAGGCGCTCCACATTGGACAAACCGCCCCCCAACACGATGACATCCGGATCAAGAACGTTGATCACAGTGGCAAGGGCGCGGGCCAGGCGCTGTTCGTAGCGTTGCAAAACCGCTTCACACTGTTCATCACCGGCACCGGCCCGACGGGCGATATCGGCGGCCGCCAGGGTGGCGGCGGTGGTCGCGGCGAAGTCGCGTTCCAAACCCGGACCAGACAGGAAAGTCTCGATACAGCCCCGCTTGCCGCAATAACAGGGCGGACCGGGCTGCTCATCGGCAGTGGGCCAGGGCAGGGGATTGTGACCCCACTCCCCGGCAATGGCGTTGCGGCCGGTGAGCACCCGCCCGTCCACCACCAGCCCGCCACCGGTGCCCGTGCCCAGAATGACGCCAAACACCACCGCCGCGCCGGCAGCCGCACCGTCCACGGCCTCGGACAGGGCGAAGCAGTTGGCATCATTGGCCAGGCGCACCGGGCGCTGCAAGGCGGCGCTCAGATCACGGTCCAGGGCCTGGCCGATAAGGCAGGTAGAGTTAGCGTTTCTTATCTTCCCCGTAACCGGCGACAGCGCACCCGGCGCGCCCACCCCCACGGTGCCGCGGCGGCCCGTCGCGCTTTCAATGGCGTGAACCAGGCCGGCCATGGCCCGCACCGTCGCGGGATAATCACCGGCAGGGGTGGCAAGGCGCCGCCGGCAGAGTAGTGTGCCACCCTCGCCGAGGGCAATGCCTTCTATTTTTGTGCCGCCCAGATCGATGCCAATGCGCATGGAAGGTGGTGTGCTCACGTTTCCGGCAAACGGGCTACGTTGTGGCACACCAGCCGGACCAAGCCGCCGCTGTCCACAACAAAGCGGGTAAAACAAGCATAGCCCACCTGCGAGCGAAACAAGCAGTGGGCGGGCGCGCCCAGAACATGGTTCAGCAGGGCGCGAATGACTCCGGCATGGGCCACCACCAACACCGCCCGCGCGTCGGACTGCAGCAACAACTCATCCCAGGCCGCCCCCACGCGGGCGGCAAAGGCCGTGACCGGTTCGGCACCGGGCGGCAGGTGGGCGACGGGATCGCGGCGAAAACGCGTGTAGCGCTCCGGATCGTCACGCTGCAGCTTAGCCGGCTTGTGCCCTTCCCATGGACCGAATCCAATCTCCTTCAGCCGAGGTTCAATACAAAGGGGCAGTTGGTGCGCCTTGGCGTAGGCACTGGCAAAATCGGCACAGCGGTGCAAAGGCGAGCTGACCACTCGCTGCCACAGTCGCCCGTGGGCCACGGCGGCCCGCATCTGGGCCCAGCCGGCGGCGCTCAGACGATCGTCGCGCTGGCCACGTATGCAGCGCCCCCCCTCCGGCTCGCCGTGGCGCAGGACATCGATGTAGCGCTGCTCAGCCATGACTGCGAGCGACGATCATGGCCCGGTAGCGGGCCCAGTCGAAAAAGGGGCCGGGGTCACTTTTGCGGCCAGGGGCAATATCCGCATGACCCACGATACGTGTGGGGGTGATGCGGGGATATGCACGCATGATGGCAAGGGTGACTTCGGCCAGCGCCGGATATTGACGCTCATCGAAGGGCTGCTGATCAGACCCTTCCAACTCTATGCCAATGGAAAAATCGTTGCAGGAGGCACGACCCTGAAAACAGGACTTGCCCGCATGCCAGGCGCGCATGTGGAACGGCACAAACTGGCGCACCCCCCCGTCACGACAGATGAGCACGTGGGCCGAAACACGCACACCACGCAAAGCGGCGAAGTAAGGGTGGGCACTATGATCCAGCGCGTTGGTAAACAAGGCTTCGATCCAGGGCCCGCCGAACTGTTCCGGGGGCAGGCTGATGGCATGAATCACAAGCAGATCCACCTCCGTGCGGGGAGGACGGGGATCGCAGTTGGGAGAGGGGCACGGAGCCACCCCCTCAAGCCAGTTTATGGATGCGCCACCAGCCATGACCCTCACCCCCGGCAGATCGTTACAATTAATCGCCGGTGCGGACAGCCAACACGTCGCAGCCGGCCCCGTGCAAAACACCATTGGCGGTCGAACCCAGAAAACGCGCCAAACCATGGCGGCCGTGACTGCCGATAATGATGAGATCGACATCCCTCTCCTGAGCGATACGGGGAAGCTCCAGCCGCGGTGAACCCAATTCAACAATGCACGCCGCGTCGCCCCAGCCACGGTCCCGTGTCAGCGTTGAACAGCGCTTCCGGGCCACCTCCACCAGGGCGGTCTCCACCTCGACGGATTGAGGGATCAGCGCATCGTTGTCCAGCGTCAGGGGAATATATTCCACGATGTGGGCGATGCTGATCCGCGCCTTGAAGAGCCGGGTCAGGCTCTGGGCGCGCGCGAGCACCTTTGCATCGGCCGGCGAAAAATCCACCGCTGCCAAGAGGTGCCGGTAATTCTGTGTCGCTGCCCTTGCCATGACCAAAGCCCCGCGGAAAAACAGCTTTGGGTGATCCTACCACGGCCCACCCCGAGCCCGCCAAGTGCAAAGCAAACGCAACGACTCTGCATCGGGCAGGAGGCGGGTTCCCACCCGCCGTCATCTCACACCGCCGGAGATGCGGTTCGGCATCCGGCGGTTCACGAGACACACTGGAGCCGTTGCACAGTCTTGAGTAACGACCGGCCTCCGCTTTCGTCCGCAGATGGGCCGGCGGGCGGCTTCCACCCCCATGTCATTCCTTCACCACCACAGCCCGGGGAATAGCGCCACGAAAAAAAAAGCCCGAGACGGTGACCGTCTCGGGCTTTTCCCGGTTAGGCGCCTGGCAGTGTCCTACTTTCGCATGGGATCCCCCACACTATCATCGGCGCTGAGCGGTTTCACTTCCGAGTTCGGAATGGGATCGGGTGGTTCACGCTCGCTATGGCCGCCAGGCAAACTTGCAGCGCTCTTAAGGTATGAACCCGTCCAGGGTTCAAGCCCCAAAAGCAACAATTCGGAAGCTGTATCGGCGTATTAAGGATCAGAGTTCACAGCCCAAACCACTTGGGTGTTATATGGTCAAGCCTCACGGGCAATTAGTACTGGTTAGCTTCATACATTACTGCACTTCCACACCCAGCCTATCAACGTTGTCGTCTTCAACGGCCCTTCAGGGGAATCAAGTTCCCAGGGAGACCTAATCTTGAGGGAGGCTTCCCGCTTAGATGCTTTCAGCGGTTATCCCGTCCGTACATAGCTACCCGGCTGTGCCACTGGCGTGACAACCGGAACACCAGAGGTACGTCCACTCCGGTCCTCTCGTACTAGGAG
>DRLM01000119.1 GCA_011375345.1 Gammaproteobacteria bacterium | reverse complement strand
GCACGCCCTGGTGCGCGGCATCCCGCCGCGGGCCGTCATGGCCGAGCTGTTCGGCAGGCGCGACGGCTGCTCGCGCGGCATGGGCGGCTCCATGCACCTGTTCGACGCCGAGCGCCGCTTCATGGGCGGCTACGCCATCGTCGGCGAGACCTACCCGGTGGCCATCGGCATCGCCTACGGCATCGCCATGCGCGCGCTGGACGACGTGGTCATCTGCTTCTTCGGCGACGGCGCGGTCAACCAGGGCACCTTCCACGAATCGCTCAACATGGCCGCCCTGTGGCGCCTGCCGGTGCTGTTCGTGTGCGAGAACAACCGCTACCAGATCGGCACCGAGATCCACCGCCACTCCGCCGTGGCCGAGGTCTGGAAGCGGGCCTGCGCCTACCGCATTACGGCGAAAAAGATCGACGGCATGGACGTGCTCACGGTATACCAGGCCAGCCGCGACGCCCTGGCCCAGATCCGCGCCGGAAACGGCCCCCAGCTTATCGAGTGCGAGACTTACCGCTTCCGTGGCCACTCCATGGCCGACCCCGGCAGCTACCGGCCCAAGGTGGAGCTGAAGGCCTTTGAACAAAACGACGATCCGCTGAACATCGCCATTGCCGAGACGGTGACGCGCTATCCCACGCCGGAGGAACTCGGCGCCGCCGGGCCCGACACCATCCAGCGCCTGGCCGGCCATCTGGACCAGGGCGGCCATGTCAGTGCTGAGGAGCTGGCGGTCATGCAGCGCGAAGTGGGGGAGGAGGTGGATGCCGCGGTGCGCTTCGCCCAGGACAGCCCCGAACCCACCCTGGCCGACGCTGAAGCGGCACTGGCGTGCAACCGTCATGGGGAGGTGCTGGTCTGATGAGCGGGCACGGGCAAGTGTATTACTGGCAGGCCCTCAACCGCGCCCTGGACGCCGAACTGGCGGCGGACGAAGCGGTATTCATCCTCGGCGAAGACGTGGGGCTCTACGGCGGCAGCTACCGCGTCACCGAGGGCCTGTACGCCAAGTACGGCGAATGGCGGGTGCGCGACACCCCCATCTCCGAGGGCAGCTTCACTGGCTTGGGTGTGGGGGCGGCGCTTGCCGGCCTGCGCCCGGTGGTGGAGATCATGACCGTCAACTTCGCCCTGCTGGCCCTGGATGCCATCATCAACATGGCCGCCAAGGTTCCGTTCATGTCCGGCGGCCAGTTTCCCCTGCCTTTGGTGGTGCGCATGCCCGGGGGCGTGGCCAGGCAGCTGGCGGCGCAGCATTCCCAGCGCCTGGAGCACACCCTCATGAATGTACCGGGGCTGCGTATCGCCGTGCCCGCCACGCCCCAGGACGCCTACTGGCAACTGCGCCAGGCTGTCCGCAGCGCTGAGCCCGTCATCGTGCTGGAGCACGAACTGCTCTATTTCACCCAGGGGGCGCTGGATCCGGCGGCGGAATCCCCGCCCATGCACCGCGCCCGCATCCACCGCGAGGGCCGTGATCTCACCATCGCCACCTGGTCGCGCATGCTGGATCTGTCCCTGCGCGCCGCCGGGCAGCTCGCCAAAGAGGGCATCGCTGCGGAGGTGATCGACCTGCGCAGCCTGCGTCCTGTGGACTGGGACACCCTCGTCGCCTCGCTGGAGAAGACCCACCGCCTCTTGGTGGTGGAGGAGGATTCGCGCTTTGCCGGCGCCGGGGCCGAACTTGTCGCCGAACTCACCGAACGGTGCTTCTTCTCCCTGGATGCCGCGCCTGTGCGGGTGGCCGCGCGGGAGCTGCCCATCCCCTTCAACGGCACCCTGGAGGCGGCCTGCATCCCGCGCGTGGCCGATATCGTGGGCGCGGCGCGGGCCTTGATCAAGGGCGGGAGCGAAGCGGGATGAGCGGGAGGCCGGGTTGCGGCGAGGCGGCGGCGGGGTTTTAAGGGCTCTGACCCCTTATAGCCACTGCGCTACACTAAGCCTTTCCTGGCAAGCCCCAAGGCCGTTTCCATGACCCCCACCCGCTCCCTGTTCTCTTACCGTCCCTACTGGGCCCGGCGCTTCGGTATTGCGCCGTTTTTGCCCCTGTCGCGGGAGGAGATGGACCTGCTGGGCTGGGATGCTTGCGATGTGATCATCGTCACCGGCGATGCCTACGTGGATCACCCCAGCTTCGGCATGGCGGTGATTGGCCGCATATTGGAGGCACAGGGCTTTAGGGTGGGGATCATCGCCCAGCCGGACTGGCGCTCGGCAGCGGCGTTTACGGCGCTGGGACGGCCCAAGCTGTTTTTTGGTATCACCAGCGGCAACATGGATTCCATGGTGAACCGCTACACCGCCGACCGCCGCGTTCGTTCCGACGACGCCTATTCCCCCGGCGGCGCCGGTGGCACCCGGCCGGACCGGGCAGTGGTGGTCTACGCCCAGCGGGCGCGGGAGGCGTATAAGGATGTGCCCGTCGTGCTGGGGGGCATCGAGGCCAGTTTGCGGCGAGTGGCCCATTACGATTACTGGTCGGACACCGTACGGCGGTCGGTGCTGGCCGATTCCAAAGCCGATTTGCTGGTGTATGGCAACGGTGAGCGCCAGATCGTGGAGATCGCCCATCGCCTGGCAGCGGGGGAGACAGTGACGGCACTGACGGACATTCGCGGCACAGCCTTCATGCGCCAGGGCGTGCCCACGGGTTGGCGGGAGCTGGACGCCACCCGGGTGGATGAACCAGGCCGGGTGGAGACGTACCCCGATCCCTGCGCCATGACTGCCGCACCCGGTTGCGCGGATCAGGGCGACAGCACAACTCGTTCCCTCTCCCTCTGGGAGAAAGCCGGGGTGAGGGGAGAAAAGAACATACAGTCCGCCCAGCTTGCCCACTTTCAACGCCCTGTTCTCAAACACGACCGCGCCCGCACCGTGCTGCGCCTGCCGTCTTTCGAGGCGGTGAAAAACGACCCGGTGCTCTACGCCCACGCTTCCCGCGTGCTGCATCTGGAAACCAACCCCGGCAACGCCCGGGCCCTGGTGCAGCGCCACGGCCAGCGCGATGTATGGCTCAACCCGCCGCCCCTTCCTCTTACAACCAAGGAACTGGACCGGGTGTTCGAACTGCCCTACGCCCGCCAGCCCCACCCGGCCTATGGCGGCGCCCGCATTCCTGCTTACGAAATGATCCGCTTTTCGGTGAACATCATGCGCGGCTGTTTCGGTGGCTGCACCTTCTGCTCCATCACCGAGCACGAGGGGCGCATCATCCAAAGCCGCTCCGCAGACTCCATCGTGCGGGAAATCGAAACCATCCGTGACAGCGTGCCCGGTTTCACCGGAGTGGTTTCGGATCTCGGTGGTCCCACCGCCAATATGTATCGCCTGGCCTGCAAAAGCCGGGCAATTGAAGCGGCCTGCCGCAAACCCTCCTGCGTGTATCCCGACATCTGTTCCAATTTGAACACCGATCATGGGCCCTTGATCAAGCTTTACCGCCGCGCCCGCGCCCTGCCCGGCATCAAAAAGATCGTCATCGCCTCCGGCTTGCGCTATGACCTGGCGGTGGCGGCACCGGAATACGTGAAAGAGCTGGTGATCCACCATGTGGGCGGGTATCTCAAAATCGCCCCCGAGCACACCGAAGCCGGGCCGCTGGCCAAAATGATGAAACCGGGCATGAGCGCTTATTACCGCTTTAAAGAGATGTTCGACAAGTATTCAAAAGAAGCGGGCAAGGAACAGTATCTCATTCCCTATTTCATCGCCGCCCACCCCGGGACCACCGACGAAGACATGTTGAACCTGGCGCTGTGGCTGAAGCGCAACGGCTTTCGTGCCGACCAGGTGCAAACCTTTTTGCCCTCACCCATGGCCACCGCTACAGCCATGTACCATACGGCCAGAAACCCCCTGCGCAAAGTGCGCCGCGGCGGCGGTGAGGTATTTGTTCCCAAAGGGCTCAAAGTGCGGCGCCTGCACAAAGCCTTTTTGCGCTATCACGACGCATACAACTGGCCGTTGCTCCGCGAAGCTCTCAAGCGCATGGGGCGCACTGATTTGATCGGCAATGGCAGGCACCATCTGGTGCCCCGCTGGCAGCCGGAAGGGACAGGCCGGGGCAGCAAAAGCAGACGCGGAAAAGAGCGCGAAACACGGCCGTTTATGACGCAACACACGCGCTATCCCACCGCTGCCAAAAAAGCCGCGAAGCATCGCAAGCGTGCCGGCGTATATCGCCGCGCGCGATAGCGACGCGATCATCGTTTCCGTAGCCTGGATGGGAGTCAAGCGGCGGCGTGTTTGAGGTGCGTGATTCCGCTGACTGCCGGGATGCCGGGACCTTGCCCTTCGATTACGTACGCTGCAATGTTACGCCATCCACCCAGTGCAATAGCCGGATAAATGGACTTCAGCATTCTCGACTTTTTTCTATCATTGCTCGTCATCACCTTAAGCGCCGTGGTGCAGGCCGCCACGGGCCTGGGCGCGGGCTTGTTGATTGTGCCCCTGTTGGCGCTGATTCATTTTGACTTGGTTCCGGGCCCCGTCATCTTTGGCAGTCTGGCATTGACCGCCCTGATGAGTTATCGCGGCCGCCGTGACATTCGTTATGCCGGTATGTCCGCCTTGCTGCCCGGGCTGGTGGCGGGAATGATCGTGGGTGCATTAACAGTAAGCTATGTGCCGCCCGCATCCTTGGGCCTGGTGTTTGGCATGTTGATCATTCTCGCCGTCGTGCTGAGCGCCAGGGGTTTGCGTGTCGCGTTCAAACCGTCTGTGCTGGTTGCAGCCGGTGTCTTGTCGGGATTTATGGGGACAACTGCGGCGGTGGGGGCGCCCATTCTGGCCTTGTTGTATCAACACGAAGAAGGCAAGACCCTGCGGGCGACCTTGGCGTTCCTTTATTTGTTGTCGTCGGTGCTGATGCTGCTCATGTTGCACCTCGTGGGCTACTTCAGCAGTGACCACATGGTATTGGGTGTGTATCTGATGCCGGGCTTTGTGCTGGGCTATGTCTTGGCGCAGCGTCTGACGCGCCAACTGGACAGCGGTTATACGCGGCCGGCCGTGCTGATGGTGTCGGTGGTGAGTGCCTTGGTGCTGATTCTCAAGAGCGCGGTGTTTTGACGGCGCGAGCGTCGCAACGCAAGCTCTTGCAAGAATTCAGGCGGGAGCGGTGCTCCGCGTACTCCGCCCCGGTCAGGGAGGGGTTTGGCAGCTTGTTGAAAAATTTTGTTTTTCAACATCCTGTTATTAACCCGGCAATTAGGATTGTCGGGTTAATGGCGCGGCACAGGGATGTGCCGCCATTGGCGCAAGTCAATGCGAGCCCGCGAAATACCAGCCATTTCGCACAATGGCGCCCGTATTTCGCGGGCGGCAATCAAACAGGTCAG
>DRLM01000118.1 GCA_011375345.1 Gammaproteobacteria bacterium | reverse complement strand
CCCCCCGCCAGCGTCTGGGCAGCCTGTATCAGTCTGATCTGGCGGATATCAAAAATTTCACTTATCGGTGGTACGCCACGGCGGGTCTGGAAAATGCCACCAACCCGGATGACAGCGAGCAACGTTTTGATGCCTCTTTGGGGCACGACGCCCAGCGCCGGTGGATGCTGGGTGATACCTCCTCCATCACCCTGAGCCTGAGCCAGGTGTTTTTCGAAAACATCCAGACGGAACAGGATGCCCTGCACCGCTTGAATCACAGCATCAGCCTGGGCTGGAACCAGGCGGGCGGGAAGGGCACCACCTTTGCCCGCCTGACCGTGTCCGATTCGCGCAGCTTCGGTGAGTTGGACGATGAACAGCAATTGCTTAATTTCCAGATTTCACGCACACAGAATTTCAGTCGCCTGAGTGACCTGTCCGGCCACTTGACGGTGCAGACCGTGCGCCGCGAAATCACCGGTGGATCGAACAACGACACCGTCACCAGTGCGACCGGCCAGCTGGCCTATCAGCACCGCCGTGCCTTCGGTCTGCCGCGCCTGGCGTTCCGCTCAGACCTCAGGGTGTCGCAGGCATCCACTGATGAAGGACGTGACCGCAACGAATGGGAAAACCGCCTGGACTACGCCATCGGCCTGGTGAACACCAGTTTGAGCCTGCGGCTTATGGATGATGGCGACGCGAGGTCCAGTCTCTTATACTTCCGGCTAACGCGCCGTTTTTGAGGGGTGAGCGCAGGCTCACGGCAAGGGGAAGCGCAATTATAATGGTAAATTTGAACTGAGGAGACCGTACGACATGTTTGAACACAGACTTAACTGGCGAGTCGCGCTGATGGGGCTCGTGGCGGGTGTGGCCGTCCTGGCGGTCGCGCCGCCGGCCAAGGCCGAGTATGCCGACGTTATTATCAATAACTACGCCGACGCGGCGGGCATGCGCCCGGTGGTGTTTCCCCATTGGTTTCACCGGATTCGTTTCCGCTGCAAAGTGTGCCACGCTGATCTTGGCTTCAAGTTCAAGGCCGGGGGCAACAAAATCACCATGGCGAAGATCATCGACGGCAAGTTCTGCGGCGCCTGTCACAACGGCGAAATTTCCTGGTCGGTGGAGAACTGCGCCATGTGCCACTCCGGCATACCCGGCACGCCCACCCATATTCACGGCAGCACCGTGCAGACCCTGGTGGCGCCGCCCTACAAACCTCTGGAAAAGCCCAAGAATTAACCTGAGACAGCTTTAAGGAATACGATTATGAGTCAGTCAGTGAAAACACATTTCCTTGCCGGCGTCTTGGTGGCGTTCGCCGGTTTGTCCGCGGCGAGTGCGCAGGCGGCGGATGGTGGCCTGCTTGCCGCGGCTCCGGGCGCCCATGTGCTGGTGCTGGCCGAAGTGTCTGCCGCCAATACCTTCAACCGGAACCTGCGCAAAGAAAAAGACCCCAATGCGCCGCCGCCGGAAGACGGTTATCACGATCCTGAAAATGAAGCCACCCACGTATTGCAGCCACCGAAAGAAGCCTATGTCGGCCTGCCCACCACCGAGTTCGGCAACCACGTGGACTGGGTGAAGGCGCTCGACCAGGGCAAGCTGGCCCCCCGCTGGGACCGCTTCGACCCCAGTGAGGAACCCTTTGTCATGGATTTGGACATCGTGCGTCCGGTAAAAGCCTCGGTGCCCGATGTGGTCTTCCCTCACCGCCAGCACACGCTGTGGCTGCATTGCTCCAATTGCCACCCGGCAATCTTCATCCCGCAAAAGCGCGCCAACCAAATCAATATGTCCGCGATTCTGCTGGGGCAAAAGTGCGGCGTGTGCCATGGCAAGGTCTCGTTCCCGATCATGACGAAGACGTGCAAGAAATGTCATTCGAAACCCAAGCCGGCTGACTGGACGCCGCCCTTGAGTGAGGCCACGCTCAAGAATCCCTGGCGGTAACCGATAGTCTGAGCGCCGTCACGCCGTGACGGCGCTGTCGGCTCGCGGCGCCCGGGGGACTCCCCGCTTCTTGCGCCAGGCCCAAAACAAAAACAAGGACGAGCGAGCGGCGGCCAAGCAACCAGCCGGCGTGAATATCATGAAGAGACTGTATCGGGTTTTGCTTGTTTCCTGGATGGCGGTATTGCTGGGTGCCTGCGCGGCATCCGGTCCCCCTTCGGAACCGCTGTCGGTGGAAGGTGCGGGCGCTGCGCCTGCGGCAGGTGGTGCCGAGTCTGCGGCGCAGCCGCCGGCGGCTGCGCCGGCACCGGCAGCGGATCAAGCGCCGCCTGTGGCTGAGACGATTCCCCTTGGGGAAGACGGCGGCGGGGAGGCGGCCCGGGAGCCGGATACCGCCCAGCCTGAGTCGGTGGCTGGGGGGGCGGCTCCCGCGGCGCCCGTGGCCATCACGCAAGAGGCGGCGGCGCCCGTGGAACCCGTGGAAAAGGCGTCTCTTGCGCCGCTTCCTGCGGCGGCCGGGGTGAGGCCTACGCCGGTCCCCGGTGCCGCGGCAGCGCCCCGCCGGCCCCGCACGGTGGTGGCTGACACCACCCCCCGCACGTTTACCGTGAAAGCGGGCCGGAAAGACGCATCCCATCCCTTTTACCAGCGGGGCAGTGAGCTGGGTTTTATCGTGGACGGTGCCCAGGGCAAGGAGTTGGTGCTCACCCGTGGCGTGAGTTATGCCTTTAACGTCGATACGGGGGTGCAGCACGATTTCTATTTTTCCACTGCGCCCGTCGGCCGCGGCGCGGGAACGGTGACCCAGGGCGTGGAAGGGCAGTTCACCTACCAGGGCGAGGTGGACTTCACCCCGGGCGATGAGACGCCGGCGACGGTGTATTACGCCTGTCGCAATCACAAATACATGGGTGGAAAAATACATGTGGTGAATGCCGGTGAAAAAGTCACCGTGGACAAGCCGCTTGCCGCCCCGGTGTCCGCCCGGGGCAGGAAAACAGTGTCTGCCGCCAGTGTCAGGCAGAAGCTCAACTATGCTGCCATGCTGCTGGCGCCGGGTTCCGCCACTGCTGCCCGCATTGCGGACAGCGGGAATGCCGCTGCCCTGGCGCAGCTGGATCAGTCAAAGGAGCGCTACTCAGCCGCCAAAACCGCCCTGGGGGCGGGCAACAACGCTGCCGCCCTGGCGGCCGCGGACGCGTCTATCCGGGCTTTCAACGCCGCGGCGCGCATGGTGCCGGACCAGTCTGCGGTGATCGATCACGAGCAGCGCTACGAACAATTGCTTGCCGAGGTGTCGGGCTTTTATTCTTCTTACGAAAAGAACATTGAGCGTGGCCTGAAGCCCAAGGAAGGCAAGGCCCTGGATACCGCGCTCTATCACCGGCTGGTCAGGGAAGGCAAAAATTTCGCCGCGCAAAATGAGTATGGTGCGGCGGTCTCGCGGCTCAGTGATGCCAGTGACTTGCTGACTGCGGCGCTGGGATCCTTGCTGGATTCCCAGACCGTGGTCTATGACAAAAATTTTGCCAACGCAGCAGAAGAGTACGAGTACGAACTGGCACGCTACGGCAGCTACAGGGACTTGATTCCCGTCGCCAAAGAGCAGCTCAAACCGTCACCCGGCGTTGTGGGCCTGATGGACAGGTACGTGGCCCGTGCCCGGGAAATTCGGGCCGAGGGTGTGGCCCTGGCGGAAAAGGGTGACCACAAGAGCGCCATCATGGCCTTGCAGGCGGCTACCAAAAAACTGCGTCTGGCCTTGCGTCTGGTGGGCGTGCAGTAGCTGCCGTTCTTGCCCGCCGGCGGCGGGAGCGGTGCCACAGAAGCGGTGCGGCGCTTCCGGCGGCAAACAATATCAGCCTGATCCGCTCAGGCTTCTATGAGAACAAAAAAAAAGACGCTATAGTAGCGGGGCTCGCGCGCGTGCAGCGCAGCGGGTGGATGAGGGGAAACTAATGATTGCGCGTAGTCAACGATGTTGGGGGATGGGGGCGATCGTCCAAGGCGCCATCTTGGGGGCGTTCTTGTTTCTGGTTCCGGTGGCATCCCAGGCGGCAGGGGAAAACGGGCCGGTATGGACCAAGGGCCTGCACTTCCAGACGGAAGGCGAGGTGGTTCCCATAGCCGAGGACGGCATACACGACCCTGCCAACTCGGCGGTCAAAGTCCTGCAAGAGCCCATTGAATCGATGAAGGATTTCCCCCGGGACAAGCGCGGCATCATCGACTGGGTGAAAACCCTGCAGGAAGGCTATATTGAGCCGCGGCAAAGCCTGACCGGCGAAAAAACCATGTACGCCGCCGATTTCGATATCATCTTCAAAAACACCGGCTCTATGCCCTTTGTGCGTTTCCCCCACCTGCCTCATACCCAGTGGCTGACTTGCGCCAATTGCCATCCGGCGATCTTCCTGCCGCAAAAGGGTTCGAATCCGATCACCATGTCCGCCATCATTCAAGGGAAGTATTGCGGCGTTTGCCACGGTAAGGTCGCCTTTCCGCCAACCATGAATTGTGGAAGATGTCACTCCGTAGCACGCGACGCACCGGGTATACGCTGATCCTCGCGGTGCTTGCCGCGCTCTGTCTGGGCGCGTGCGGCACCAGCGGGGCCGGTGGGCCTGCCCCGGCGGCGGATATGGCCGCGGCCGCCCCCGCGCCGGCGGGTCGGTGGCTGGAATTTGTTGAAAGCATTGATGGCGGTCTTGAGGGGAACGCCTGGACAGGCCGCGCCGACACCCGCTTCCGCCGCCCGGTGGCTGTCGCCGCCCGTGATTCCGTTTTGTACGTGGTGGACGAGGGTCAGGAGCTGCTTTACGCCTACGACCGTTTTTCCGGCCGCCTCTCCGTGGTGCGCGATCTGCGCGGCCTGGTGGCGGGAGAAGTCCGGGATATCTATGTGACGGGTGACCGTTCCATCTATCTGGCGGACAGTTTCGGTGCCCGGGTGGTGCGCCTGAACGCCTCGGGCGAGGTGGTGCGGATCTATCAGGACCAACTGAACCTTCGCCGGCCTGTGGCGGTGGCGGTGGATGAGCGCACCGGCGATGTTTATGTGGCCGACGGCGTGATGGATTATGTGCTGGTGTTCAACGATGCGGGCCGCCTGTGGCGCAGCCTGGGCGAGCGCGGCGAAGGTGAGGGCAGGTTTCTCAATATCACCAGCGTGGCACTGGGGCCGGAGGGGGTTTACGTGACCGCGCGGCTGGCGTTGCGGGGCCAGGTGCTCGATGGCAGCGGTGCCTTCAAGTATGCGCTGGAGAAAAACACCGTGGTGTTCCCTAAGTCCGTCGCGGTGGATGTGGATGGACGGGCGTACATCAGCGATTTTTTTGACAACTCCATCAGCATCTTTCGCCAGGGGCGCCTGCTGGCCAAGCTGGGGGGGACGGGCGTGGGCCCCGGCCGTTTCAAAGGCATTGCCGATGTGTCCCTGGAGGCGGGCTTTTTGTATGTGGCGGACAGTTTGAACGGCCGCATTCAAGTCTTTCGTATTCTCACGCGAGGTCGCGTCGAGCCCGCTGCGCATTGATACGGGGTGGTCGTGCTTCGCCTCCTTGCCCGCGCAGTTCTGATTTTCTTTGCCTTCACTCTGACTGCCTGTTCCCCGCACACCGCGGCGCTGCGCTACCAGGGCGCTGAGGCGGGCGCGGAGGTGGTGTGGCCGGCGCCGCCGGAGGTTCCGCGTTTCCGCTATGTGGGGGAACTGACCGGCGAGGACAACTTCGTCTCCACCCGCACCGGGCTGCGCCGGGCCGGCGCCGGCCTGGTCAACTGGCTGGTGGGTTTGAGCTCGGCCAAACATGTCCCGACGGTGTTGCAGCGGCCGCAGTCGGGCGTCGCCGGTGACAAGGGTCGTATATATGTCACCGATGTCAGCCGCCAGGCCGTGTACGTGTTCGATGAAGGCGCCGGCCGCCTGGAGGTGTGGGACTCCGCCGCCGAAAACACCCGTTTCGTTGCCCCCATTGGAGTGGCCCTGGATGGGGCCGGCGGCATCCTGGTGGCCGATGCCGAGCTGGGCTTTGTGGCGCGCCTGGATGCCAGGGGCAAACCGGTGTCGAAGCTGGGCGAGGGGGAATTGCTGCGTCCCACCGGTCTGGCCCGTGATGCCGGGCAGGGTCGTATCTACGTGGCCGACACCCGCGCCCATCAGATCAAGATCTTTTCCGATGACGGCAGGCTGCTGAAAGCCTTTGGCCGCCACGGCGAAGGGGCGGGAGAGTTCAACGCGCCCACCTTCATCAGTTACGCGAATGACCGCCTCTACGTTACCGACACGCTGAATTCACGGGTCCAGGTGTTTACCGCGGAGGGGGAGTTCATCCGCACCTTCGGCAGGCGGTCCTTGTTCGTGGGTGACATGCCGCGCCCCAAAGGGGTGGCGGTGGACAAAGACGGCAGAATCTATGTGGTAGAATCCTATTATGACTATTTGTTAGTATTCAACGCCGACGGCGAGTTGTTGCTGCCCATAGGGGGAACCGGCAGCGGCATCGGCCAGTTCTATCTGCCCGCAGGGGTGTGGACTGATCAGCACGATCGCGTGTTTATCGCCGACAGTTTTAACGGCCGTATAGTCGTTCTTCAGTTCCTACGAGGGGGAGCATGAGCGGGACGCTGAGAATCGGGAGCGGCTGGGCCTTGGCCGCAGCATTCCTGGTTACATCATTTTCCACCTACGCGGAGCGGCTCTCCGATATCCGTAATACCAAGCACAATTTCTCTGCGACGGTGGTGCCCATTTTGCCCGAGGGGGCGCAGCGCAACGCGGCGGCCTCCAGCGAGTCGCAGATTTGCGCTTTCTGCCACACGCCCCACGGCGCCACCAAGGCGCCGAAAGCGCCGCTGTGGAACCGCAGCCTTTCCGCCGCCACGTATACGCCCTACACCTCCGGTTCCCTGGATGCCGTTGATCTGGATCAGCCCCGGGCCAAGTCCAAGCTCTGCCTGTCCTGCCACGACGGAACCCTGGCCCTGGGGCAGGTGAACGTGCTCAACCGGGTGGAGAACACCAAGGTGGATTTCACCGGGCCGGGCATCGGGCCGGGTGACACCATCCCGGAGGGGCACGGCGCGCTGTCTGGCTTTACCCGGCGCCTGGGGGTGGATCTCACCAACGATCATCCCATTTCATTCACCTTCGACAGCGCCCAGGCGCTGCGTGACGGTGAGCTGTACGATCCCACTGCGGTGCCCCAGGTGGGCGAGCGCATCCGGGGCGAGCGTCCCAACCCGACGCTGCCATTGGAAGAGAACCGGGTGGAGTGCATCACCTGCCATGATCCCCATATTCGCGACACCTCGGGCGACAACGTCAAGTTTCTGCGGGTCAACCGCTTCCAGAAGGGGGATCCTGTCGACAAGAAGTTCGACAAGGACAACGATATTATCTGCCTGGCCTGTCATGACAAAGCCGGGTGGGTGGGTTCCGCCCACGCCAACTTGAGTGTGGCCACTTATCAATACGAAGATGCCGCGGCGGAGCTGCGCGAGTTTCCCAAGGGTATTCAGGTGTGGCAGGCGGCCTGCCTGAACTGTCACGATCCCCACACCGTGCAGGGCTCCCGCCGTCTGTTGCGGGAGGGGACCGACGGCCCGGTTTCCGTCGCGGCCAACGGGGCGCGCTTCAAACAGGGTGGCGAGTCGGCCATCGAGGAAGTGTGCTATGCCTGCCATTCGGCGGACGGCAATACCCTGCGCAATCAGGCCATGCGTCCCGGCTTTGGCGTGCCGGATGTCAAGACCGACTTCACCACCATGGCCCGCCACATGCCGATCACCAGCGACGATCAGCAGCCGGCCAGCAGCCGCGAATGGGGCCGGGAGGTGCATAACATCGGGGCGGGAAGCGGTAACCGGCCGAATCCCACCGAAGGCAAGGATTTCGTCGAGGATCCCCAGAATCTGGCGGCGCGTCACGTGGAATGCACCGACTGCCACAATCCGCATCGCGTTATCCGTAACCGCCAGTTCAATGATGACACCACAGTGCCGGCCACGGAAGGCACGCACAACCATACCGAAGCGCAGATACTGGCGGCGGGTCATTCGCATCACACCAACCTGGCTTCAGGCGTGCTGCGGGGTATATCCGGTGTTGACCCCAGGGTTGAAGGGGGCGGCGGCGGATGGGCTTCCACCGAGTTTGGCTCGAACCCCGTGAGTTTTATGGTGAAACGGGGTGATCCGGGCGTGGGTGGCAGCACGGATGTGTCGGCGGGCTACGTCACCCGAGAGTATCAGGTGTGCTTCAAGTGCCATTCCAACTACGCTTACGGCGACAACCCGCCGATGCTGGGCGATGTGAAAGGCGCCACTCCGCCGGGGACCAATGCCCTGTTCCAATACACCAATCAGGCCATGGAATATCAATCGCCTTCCGACCACAAGGGGGAGGGCACTTCGCCCACGGCCAGCGGTGCGTTCGGCGATGCCACTTCGGTGGGAGTGTCGTGCAGGTATATTGACGACCGAACCAAACAAGAGCTGGACGGCCTTGTTGATGCGGCGGGGAACTGCGTGGATTATGCCCGCAACAATCACCGTGCCTGGCATCCGGTCATCGACGACACGGGCCGCACCACCGTCCAGCGTAATATTTCCAGCCCCAACGTCTGGCGCACGCCCTTCAACATGGCCGTTGGTGTGCAGACCATGTATTGTACCGACTGCCACGGCTCGGATACCGACGTCAACGATGGTGCGGTGCCCCGGGGGGGGGAGCAGGGCAATGTCTGGGGGCCTCACGGTTCCGACAACGACTTCCTGCTGAAAGGGCCGTGGGATGACCAGACGGGGACATTGCAACCCGATGGGCTTTGTTTCCGCTGCCATGACTACAATTATTACGGCAAGCAATATCCCGCCGGGGTGAGTACGGGGGTCACGCTGGAGAGTGGCTTCAAGCGCGATTCCAGCATTCGCACCGGTGGCTCCTGCGCCGGGGGTGCAGTGGCCAATGTCAACCTGCACACGGGCCATGCCATGCAGGGTGTGGTGCAGAATTTCCGCTGCACCTATTGCCATGTGGCTATTCCTCATGGCTGGAAAAACAAGAATTTCCTGGCCAACCTCAACGACGTGGGGCCGGAAGCGGGCCTGCCCAAGGGAACCCAGTTGCGCACCCCCAATCCCCAGCGGGTCTACGAGGGACCGTATTACAACGGCGCGACCCTGAAAGTCGTCAATTTCCAGCGCAGCGGCGAATGGACCCCGGCCAGTTGCGGTTCCGCCGGCCCGCCCGGAAACGGCAAGCGGGGGGTGGAATGGATGAACGGCAGCGGCGGCGAGACCTGTAGCAATATCCCGTGATGGCTGTGCTCCGCCGCGTCGCGTCGCTCAAACTCACCCTGGCGGGTATGGTCCTGCTGGCCGTGGGGGCGGGTTTAAGCTACGGCAACCCGGCGACGATGCCGGTGTGGGTGCTGGTGGTGCCCATGGCGCTGCTGGCGCTGAATCTGCTGGCGGCGATTGTCAGTAACACCCGCATCAACCGCCGTCCCGGTTTGCTGGTGTTCCATCTTGGCCTGCTGGGGGTGGTGGTGCTGGCGGCCGTCGGCCGGCTGACGCACTTCGAGGCGCATGTGGAGCTGTTGCAGGGCACAGCACTTTCCGCTGCCCAGCTCTTCGACCGGCGTGAAGGACCGTTTCACCCGGACGGGTTGAGCGGCGTGGATTTTGTGCAAGGCCCTTTTACCGTCGAATATTTTCCCGGCATTGTGCGGGGTGCGACCCGCAGCACGGTGGTGCTGACCGATGAAAACGGGAACAGGGAGACACGCACTATCGGGGACGATACCCCCCTGGTGCTGGACGGTTATCGCTTCTACACCACCTTCAACAAAGGTTTTGCGCCAGTGCTGACCTGGATTCCCGACCAGGGTGAACAAGTGACCGGAGCGGTACACATGCCATCCTACCCCCTGTTCGACTTCCGCCAGGACAACACCTGGACCCCGCCGGGAGGGCCGCAAGTCAAGCTGTGGCTGAGTCTGGAAACGGGCCTGAAAGAAAAGGAATATTGGGTGTTGGACGGAAGCAAGGCCCATTCTACCCTGGTTCTGAACCTCGGCGACCGGCGCTTTGAGCTGAAGGTGGGGGAATCGCTGCGGCTTCCCGGCGGAGTGGTGCGTTACGAGCGGTTGTCAACGTGGATGGGCTACAAGATATTCTTCGATCCCACTCTTAAATGGATGTTCATCGTGGCCATGGTCGGGGTATGTGGCATGGGGGCTCATTTTTGGCGTTGCTTTGGCGCCCGCTTCGGAGACAATCCCGGTGGCGCGTCGGCGGGTGAGGGGCAATCGGTGCAATCCCTGGAGGGCCGTGCGGCATGACGACTGAATTCGGTGCGGCGACGGAGTTACCCTGGTTGTGGGCCGGGCTGCTGGCATACTGCATCGCCACCTTGCAGGCATTTCGGGGCGTGCTGCGCATGCGTGGTCCCGGCGTGGGTGCCGCACTGACGCGGGGCTACGAATGGCAGGTGCTGGCGTTCATTGTATTGGGCGTGTTGCTGCTGACTGTCGCGCTGGCGGAGCGCTGGATGCGCCTGGGGCACGGGCCTTTCGTCAATCTGTTCGAATTGCTGATGAGTCAGCTGTTCAGCCTGGGCCTGATCTACGCTTACGTGTATTGGCGCCATCCCCCCATGCGTGCCAGTGCCATCATTGCCCTGCCGCTGATGTGGATTCTGGGTGTGTGGGTGCTGCTGCTGGAGCCCGTCGCCGTGCCCTTTCCGCCCACCTATCACAACAGCTGGCTTTGGGCCCACGTGGGCTTCGGCAAAGTGTTCTTGTCATTCTCTCTGGTGGGGACGGGCCTGGCCGGAATCATCCTGCTGCGCGGCTGGCCGCGTGCGGAGCGGGCTTTGCGCCATTTGCCACCTGATGCGCTCATCGAAAACCTGGCTTGGCGGTTTATGTTGCTGGCCTTTATTTTTCACAGCTTTATGCTGATTGCCGGCGCGGTATGGGCGCAGGATGCCTGGGGGCGCTACTGGTCCTGGGACGCCTTGGAAACCTCGTCGTTTCTCACCTGGCTCGCCTTAGGGGGGGCCATCCACGCGCGCCTGGCTTACCGGGTTCCCAGGCGGGCAGGTGCGGTCTTCATCGTGCTGATATTCATCGTCGCATTTCTCACTTACTTTGGTACGCCGTTTTACAGCGAGGCGGCCCACAAGGGGGTGATATGAGGCGGGGTAACCGGGCGGCGGTCAGGCATGCGAGCTCCGCCGTGTCCATTTTTTTGCTGACCGGGATCATCGTCCTGCTGGCCGCCTTGTCGCACAAGATGGGGGGCATGGCGCCCAGCCCGGCTCCAGCGCGGGTTTCCATGGTTGATGAGGGCGGGTTGGCGGTGTTGCAGGAGCCGGCAGCCGGCGGCGAACTCGAGGCGAGATTCCAGCAGGCCGTGGCGATGCTCCACGCCAAGCGCTACGAGTTTGCAGTCACCGCCCTGCACAGAGTGATTGAGCTGGCCCCGCGCATGCCCGAAGCCTATGTGAATATGGGCTATGCCATGGTGGGGCTGAAGCGCTATGCTGCCGCCAGGGATTTTTTCAATGCGGCAACGGAACTCAGGCCCTATCAGGGCAATGCCTACTGGGGTCTGGCTGTCGCCTTGGAAGGACTGGGCGATCTCCCGGGAGCCTTGGGCGCGATGCGTACCTACGTTCACCTTTCGGCGCAGGACGCTGCTGCGGCAGACTATGTGCGCCGGGCAAGGTCAGCCATCTGGGAATGGGAAACGGCCTTGCAACGCGGTCCGCGGCCGCCTGAAGAAGTGGAATGGGTGGCGCAGCGCGGCAGGCAGTGGGATGAGCGCAACAACCCGGACATGGATGCCCCGGCGCCTGTGGATTTGAATCTGGATGTGGCATCCACACCAAAATAGGGCGGCGGTGAATGCCCGAATATATTCCTCAGGATAAGTGTCCGGGAGCGCTCGGCTCAGTGTGGTCCGGCAGCGCCGGATTCCGGGCGATCCCTGGTTTTCTGTTGCAGACGCTTTTGGCAGCTTGCGATTTATTTCCCAGGGGCTTAACATCGACCAACTTAATTTCATTGAATAAACTTCGTTCTTGTGTTAAAAAAATGCTTGTGATAAAAAATGGGAAATATCCCATCGTTTAATTAAAGGGTACGGCGCAGGCGGCTCTGCACAGGTCGCCGGCGTCGATTGGGGGAATCCTAGTCGGGATAGATTAAACCTGATGGAGGTGTGCTGTGTTAGATACTACAGGTGTGGTCACTATTTATACGCTATGGTTCGCTTTGGCCTTTGGCCTCGCGGTTCTGGTTTTGAAAATCAATTCTAAAAACTAGCTTAAGTATGATGAGGCGGCTGCGGCCGCGTTTTTGTGTGATTTGGAATTGGTGGAGCCCGTTCGTAGCGTAAAGTGAGCGGCCGGGAGTTTGGGATGCCGGTGGTAACGGTTGTTAACACCGCGGAGAATACCAACATCTTCTTGAGTGGGAGGGGGTCTGAATAATGCGACACGTGATGGCGATGATTTCAGCTGCGGCTGTCGTGGTTGGTGGGATGGTGGCTTCAAATGGGGCCTATGCATCCGACGCTTACTACGCCAAAGGCGACGGTAACGCCGCCAATGGGGAGAAGATTTTCCGGGAAGGCAAGGGCAGCGTTCCTGCCTGTGCCAGTTGCCACGGTGAGGACGGTAGCGGCAGCGACGATTTGGCGACGCCGCGTCTGGCGGGTCAGTTCTTTTCGTTTTTGGTGAAACAGCTTGAGGACTTTGCGTCCGACAAGCGCAAAGACACCACAATGTTTGTGATGAATGACAACGCCAAGGGCTTGACCACGCAGGACCGCCGTGATGTGGCGACCTACCTGTCTGAGAAGCACATTGATTTCCGTGGTTCTGATCTGGAGGCGCTGAAAGCTGCCGGAACCGACGTGGGTGAAGCCTACAGGGGGCGTGCCATCGTGGAGTATGGCAGCCCGAGACGGGATGACGGTTTCCCCAAGGAGCTGGGAAGCAAAGGTGGTGGCGTGCCGGCGTGTAAATCCTGCCACGGCTATGCCGGGCGGGGGGCGCCAAACATGTACCCCATGATTGGTAGGCAGCGCTATACCTACCTCGTCAACCAACTGAAGAAATGGCGTGATGGGGCCGCTGATCCCAATGGCCAGAATGCGCGTACCAATGATCCCATGGGTCAGATGAGAGCGGTGGCCGCACGCTTGAGCGATGACGACATTCTTAGTGCGGCTGCGTATCTGACCGGTGCCGATCCCTTGACGCCGGGCAACGATCGCGCGCCGTACGATCACCATTAAGTCAAAATACTGTTTTGCAGTGTCCATAGAGGGTGGGCTATGTCCCACCCTCTTTTTTTTCGGTGCGCCAGGCATGGCGCGTAGCGCCGTGACTGGCGCTATTTCCCGAGCTGTGGTGGCGAGGGGATGACTTGGGGGTGCAAGTCCCCTACCGGCCCGGCAAGGGGAACGGTTAGCCGAACGGCAAAGGTGCCCATCGCGAGGTG
>DRLM01000117.1 GCA_011375345.1 Gammaproteobacteria bacterium | reverse complement strand
ATAGTTAATCTAAAAAACCTGTTCAGGCTGTATGAAAAAGAGATTATTTTTTCCAGTCAAAATGCAAAATACATCTTGCGGTTTTATGGCGTCGAGCAAAAACTTGCGGCCATGGGTATGGGCGCCAACGTTTCGCGGGGCGTGGAGCGCACGGTGGTGGGCGCTATCGGCGACGAGTGCAAGATCGACGTGGAGGCGCTGGAAGTGCTGCCCGGCGTAGAAAGCGTGGTGCGGGTGATGAAGCCCTACAAAATCGTCTCGCGCCTGTCCCATCCCGACGACACCGTCATCGACATCAAAGGCATTCCCCTGGGTGGCCCCCGGGTGCAAGTGATCGCGGGGCCGTGTTCCGTGGAGACCCAGCCGCAAATGGACGCCGCCGCGGCCGCCGTGAAAGCGGCCGGTTGCACCTTGATGCGGGGCGGGGCCTTCAAACCCCGCTCCAGTCCCTACACCTTCCAGGGTGTGGGGGTGGAGGGCCTGGAGATGTTCCGCCGCGCGGCGGAGCAGCACGGCCTGCCCATCGTCACCGAGCTGATGGATGTACGCATGCTGGACACTTTCCTGGAGCACGACGTGGACGTGATCCAGATCGGTACCCGTAATATGCAAAACTTCGACCTGCTCAAAGAGGTGGGCAGGGTCCACAAGCCGGTGATTCTCAAGCGCGGCATGTCCGCCACCCTTTCCGAGTGGCTCATGGCCGCTGAATACATCGCCGCCGGCGGCAATCACAACATCATCTTTTGCGAGCGGGGGGTGCGCAGTTTCGAGACCGCCTACCGCAACATGCTGGACGTTACCGCCATCCCCGTGCTCAAGCGGGAAACCCATCTGCCCGTCATCATCGACCCCAGCCACGCCGGTGGCAAGGCCTGGATGGTGCCCGCCCTGGCCCGGGCGGCGGTGGCGGCGGGGGCCGACGGTCTGCTGGTGGAAATGCATCCCACGCCGCCGGAAGCCTGGTGCGACGCTGATCAGGCCCTGAGTCCGGCGGAGCTGAACACCCTGATGGGCGAACTCGGTGCCATCGCCCAGGCCCTGGGGCGGAAACTCTGACGGCGGCCGCCATGGACGGAGCGGCGGAGGCGTGATCGGGACACTGTGTATCATCGGCGTCGGCCTGATCGGCGGTTCTGTTGCCCGCGCCGCCCGTAGCGCGGGACTGTGCCGCGAAATCGTCGGCGTGGGGCGCAGCCGCGCCGAGCTGGAAAAGGCCGTCGCCCTCGGTGTCATCGACCGTTTTGAGCAGGACCCCGCCCGCGCCGCGGCGACGGCGGACGTGATCATGCTGGCGGTGCCCCTGGGGGCCATGGAGCCGGTGCTGCGCGCCATTGCCCCGGCCGTTCGTGCCCAGACCATCGTGACCGATGCTGGCAGTGCCAAAGGCAGTGTGGTGGCCGCCGCCCGGGCCGCCTTTGGGCGTCTGCCACCCCATTTCGTGCCGGGCCATCCCATTGCCGGTACCGAGAAAAGCGGTGTGGAGGCCTCCTTTGCGACCCTGTTTCAGGGACGGAAAGTGATACTAACACCAGAGCCGGAAACCTCTCCCAGCGCTCTTGCCCGGGTGCAAGCCTTGTGGCAACGACTGGGCGGCGAGGTGGTGACCATGAGTGTGGAACGCCACGACACTATTTTGGCGGCGACCAGCCACCTGCCCCATGTGCTGGCCTACGTGCTGGTGGATGAGCTGGCCCGCCTGGAGGAGCATGCCGATATCTTCCGTTTCGC
The DNA here is from genome assembly GCA_011375345.1 of Gammaproteobacteria bacterium. Classification (NCBI taxonomy): domain Bacteria; kingdom Pseudomonadati; phylum Pseudomonadota; class Gammaproteobacteria; species Gammaproteobacteria bacterium. Next base: position 26,401 of record DRLM01000117.1, on the reverse strand, counting down.
CGCCGGAGGCTTTAAAGATTTCACCCGCATCGCGTCCAGCGACCCCATCGTGTGGCGCGACATCTGCCTGGCCAACCGGCAGGCCCTGGTGGAGGCCGTGGACCGCTACCTGGAGGCCCTGGCGGCCTTGCGGGGCCGTATCGCGGCCGCCGACAGTGAGGTGCTGCTGGAAGTGTTCGAGCGGGCCAAACGGGCCCGGGAGCGGGCCTGTGGCCCGCAAAATTGACGGTTAATTTTTTATAAATCCGATAGTTATATGAGCACAACATTCAAGGTTGAACCAAGTACCCGGTGCCAGGGGCGGATCCGGGTGCCCGGGGATAAATCCATTTCCCACCGCGCCATCATGTTAGGGGCCCTGGCCGAGGGCTGCACTGAGGTCAGTGGTTTTCTGGAAGGAGAGGACTGCCTTGCCACCTTACGCGCCTTCCGCGCCATGGGGGTGCCCGTCGACGGCCCCCGGGACGGCCGGGTGGTTATTGAAGGCGTTGGCCTTACGGGCCTCCAAGCGCCACCCGGGGAATTGAATCTGGGCAATTCCGGCACCTCTATGCGGCTGCTGTGTGGCCTGTTGGCGGCCCAGCCTTTCGAGGTCACCCTCACGGGCGATGCGTCTCTGAGCAAGCGCCCCATGAAACGGGTGACCGAGCCGCTCCGGCGCATGGGCGCTCTCATCGACACCAGTCCCGCCGGCACACCACCGGTGGTGATCCACGGCGGCGCCCGCCTGCGGGGCATTAATTACGCCATGCCCGTGGCCAGCGCCCAGGTCAAATCGGCGCTGCTGCTGGCCGGGCTGTATGCCCAGGGACGCACTTGCGTGACCGAGCCCGCGCCCACCCGTGACCACACCGAGCGGATGCTGCAGGCGTTTGGCCATCCGGTGGAAAAAAGCGGCGCCACGGTGTGTATTGCCGGTGGCACGCCCCTGAAAGGGACCCGTATCGATGTGCCCGGTGACATGTCATCGGCCGCCTTTTTTCTGGTTGCAGCGGCCATTGCCGATCGTGCAGATATGACCGTGGAACACGTGGGTCTCAACCCCACCCGAACGGGAATTATCACTATTCTCAGGGCGATGGGCGCTGATCTGGAAGTGATGAATGAATGCACCGTGGGCGGTGAGCCCGTTGCCGACATCCGCGTGCGCAGCAGTCGCTTGCGGGGCATTGCCATCCCGGAAGATCAGGTGCCCTTGGCTATAGACGAGTTTCCGGCCTTGTTTATCGCTGCTGCGTGCGCCGACGGGGAGACAGTGCTCACCGGCGCCGCCGAGTTGCGGGTGAAAGAAAGCGATCGTATCCAGGTCATGGCCGAGGGTCTGCGCGCCCTGGGTGTTGTTGCCGACCCCACCGCTGACGGCATTGTCATTCGTGGCGGCCGCATTGGCGGCGGCGAGGTGTGGAGCCACGGCGATCACCGCATCAGCATGGCGTTCAGCGTGGCGGGGCTGGGGGCAACAGCGCCCATCACCATCCACGACTGTGACAATGTGCGCACCTCGTTCCCTGATTTCGTCGAGCTGGCCCAGGCCTGTGGCCTGGAAGTGTCCCCGTCGTGAGCACAACACCACGTGCCAACGCCCCCGTCATCACCATCGACGGCCCCAGCGGCTCCGGCAAGGGTACCGTCAGCCGCCAGGTGGCAAAGCGCCTGGGCTGGCATTTTCTGGACAGTGGCGCCCTGTATCGCCTGGTGGCCCTGGCCGCTTTGCGCCGCGGCCTGTTCCTTGAAGATGAGCAGGCCCTGGCCGCCCTGGCCTCGGCACTGGATGTGCGCTTTGCCGAAGATGGGCAAAGGCAGGGGGTGGTGCTTTTTGAAAATCAAGATGTTACCGATGAGATCCGCAGCCAGTCCTGTGGTCAGGCGGCCTCCAGGGTCGCCGCCCTGCCCGCCGTGCGTTCGGCCTTGCTGGCACGCCAGCGCACCTTTAGAACGCCGCCGGGCCTGGTGGCTGACGGCCGTGACATGGGCACCACGGTGTTTCCGCATGCCGAGCTGAAAATCTTTTTGACCGCCAGCCGGGAAGAACGGGCAAAAAGACGCTATAAGCAGTTGAAGGAAAAGGGGCGGAGTGTTACGCTACGCCACATTTTAAATGAGCTGGCGGAACGCGACCAGCGTGACAGTCAGCGTCCGGTCTCTCCTTTGAAACCTGCGGCCGATGCGCGGGTTATTGATTCCACGCGTTTGAGTATTGAAGAAGCGGTAGAGACGGTGTTGGCGGAATGGGCCCGACGGGCCCGCTCCGGTTTGTGACGAAGCACCGCTGTCTGGCGGTGTCCTTGGATTTTCCGTAATTGGGATGTTCGTGGCAGGGTCGCGGGCATGTTTTTACTTACGTTCCTTCTCAGGAACACAACACAGTGATAAACGCGGTTATGCGGCGTTAACACTAGGGTTCACCAGATCAATGACCGAAAGCTTTGCACAGTTATTCGAGGAAAGTCTTGCCTCCCAACAAATGCGACCCGGCGCCATCGTCGAGGCCACCGTGGTTGAAGTCCGTCCGGACTCTGTGGTCTTGAGCGCAGGACTGAAATCCGAGAGCGAGATTCCCATCGAGCAATTCCGAAATGAACAGGGCCAGGTGGATGTCAAGGCCGGCGACCTGGTGGAAGTGGCACTGGAGGCCGTTGAAGACGGCTTTGGTGAAACACGCCTGTCGCGCGAAAAAGCCAAGCGCGCACGCACCTGGGATTTGCTGGAACGCGCCTTGGAAAACGGCGAGACCGTACACGGCATGCTCACTGGCAAGGTAAAAGGTGGTTTTACGGTGGACGTGGGCGAGGTTCGCGCCTTTTTGCCGGGTTCGTTGGTGGACGTGCGCCCGGTGCGCGACCCCACCTACCTTGAAGGCAAGGACCTTGAATTCAAGGTGGTCAAACTGGACCGGCGCCGCAACAATGTTGTGGTCTCCCGCCGCGCTGTGGTGGAAGAGGAAACCAGCCACGAGCGCGAACAACTGCTTGCCAATCTGCAGGAGGGGCAAGTGGTCAAAGGCATCGTCAAGAATCTGACCGACTACGGCGCCTTTGTGGATCTGGGCGGCATTGATGGTCTGCTGCATATCACTGACATGGCCTGGAAACGCGTCAAGCAGCCTTCTGAAGTCGTCAACGTGGGCGATGAAATCGACGTCAAGGTGCTGAAATTCGACCGCGAGCGCCAACGGGTCTCTTTGGGTCTGAAACAGCTGGGGGAAGACCCCTGGGTCGATATCGCCCGCCGTTACCCAGTGGGCACCCGGATTTTCGGCAAGGTCACCAATATTGCTGATTACGGCTGCTTCGTTGAAATTGAAGACGGCGTGGAAGGTCTGGTCCACGTCTCGGAAATGGACTGGACCAACAAGAACATCCATCCCTCCAAAGTGGTGCATCTGGGCGATGAAGTGGAAGTGGTGGTGCTGGACATCGATGAGGAGCGCCGCCGTATTTCTTTGGGGATGAAGCAATGCCGCGCAAATCCCTGGGAAGAATTCGCCGCCACCCACAAAAAGGGCGACCGGGTGCAGGGCGCCATCAAGTCCATCACCGACTTCGGCATTTTCGTGGGCCTGGAAGGCGGCATCGACGGCTTGCTGCATCTTTCCGACTTGTCCTGGAACGAGCCCGGTGAAGAGGCCGTGCGCAAATACAAAAAAGGCGACGAGATCGAAGCCGTGGTCCTGGCCATCGACGCGGAACGGGAGCGTATTTCACTGGGTGTCAAGCAACTGGAGCAAGACCCCTGGTCCTCTTATGTGGCCGAGCACCCCAAGGGCAGCATCGTCACCGGCACGGTCAAGGACGTGGACGCCAAAGGCGCCGTGGTGGAACTGAGCGACGGTGTGGAGGGCTATTTGCGGGCTTCAGAACTGTCGCGGGACCGGGTTGAGGATGCCCGCACCGTACTCAGCATCGGTGACCCGGTGGAGGCGAAATTTACCGGCGTTGACCGAAAGAACCGCTCGATCATGCTTTCGGTGAAGGCCAAAGACAGTGACGAAGAGGCGGAAGCCATTGAAGACTACAACCGCAGCGCGGCTGCGGCCAGCGGCGGCACCAGCTTGGGCGACCTCCTCAAGGAGCAGATGAAAAACAACAAATCCAAGTGATGGGTGCCCGTCAGCCGAAATGAAGCGCCAGCGCCGGGTGTCAACTCGACGCTGGCGCCCGTCGCTGATATTATGATTATTTCCGACATTTCAAAAGGTTTGAGCCGAAGCGTGTTGCGCGCCAGGCAATATACTGGCACGAACTGTCCATGGGTGGATGATGGCGGAGTGGCTTTGTGGCGCAGCCCGCAGTCCCGTTTTCCGCTGAGTGTGAGTGCGGAGCAATGACCATGACCAAGTCGGAATTGATTGAGAAGCTTGCCCAAAAACAAGGTCAACAACTCACATACAAAGATGTAGAGTTTGCGGTCAAAACGCTGACTGAGCAGATGGCGCATGCGCTGGCCGGAGGTGACCGTATCGAAATCCGGGGTTTTGGCAGTTTCTCCTTGCACTACCGGCCGCCGCGGGTGGGCCGGAACCCCAAAACCGGCGAATCGGTATCCCTGGTCGGAAAATACGTGCCGCACTTTAAGCCGGGAAAGGAGCTGCGCGAAAGGGTCAATGGCAGGGGCAGTTGATCCGCTCGCGGGGGAAGCGCTGCCCGTCCCGCAGTGCCAGTGACATGAATTCACAGGCGTGCAGACAAGCAACCGGTATCCAATACGAGCCACACCACCATGGGTCTGGTGGGGACTGAGAGGGAGGCATCATGCTGCGACTCATTAAACTGATTTTTCTGTTGGCGGTCTTCATGATCGGCGTCGCCTTTACGCTGCTAAATTCGCACACTGTAGAAATCAACTATTATTTCGGAACCCTGAGTGTTCCCTTGTCGTTGCTGATTGTGCTGGCAGTTGCGCTGGGAGCGGTGCTGGGTTTGGTGGTTTACCTGATGAAAATGGCCGGCGCCAGACGGAAAATATCCAAGTTGCGCAAATCAGTAAACAATAGCGAGAAAGAACAGGCGCTCGCCGAAGATATGGTCTTGCGAGACAGCTTCTGAAATGTATGAGTTATTGTGGCTGCTGCTTCCGGCAGCAGCCGCATCGGGTTGGTTCCTGGCCAAACAGGATGTTCGCCGCAAAGGAACGAATTCCGCCACCCCGCCGCCATCCTCCGCCTATTACAAAGGCCTCAATTATCTTCTGAATGAACAACCGGACAAAGCGATTGAAGTCTTTGTCCGCATGCTGGAAGTCGACGGTGAAACGGTAGAAATTCACCTCGCTCTCGGCAGTCTGTTCCGCGAACGGGGCGAAGTGGATCGCGCCATCCGCATCCACCAAAATATATTCGAGCGACAGAACCTCACGCCGGAGCAGCGGGCGGAGGCCTTGTTCGAATTGGGCAAGGACAATCTGAGAGCAGGCTTGTTCGATCGGGCCGAGACCCTTTTTTGCGATCTTTGCGACGTGAAACAATACCGGCGCAGCGCTCTCACGCTGCTCCTGGATATCTACCAGCAGGAGAAAGAGTGGGGACGCGCCATAGATACGGCCCGGCGCTTGCAGAAGGAAAGCGGCAAACCGCAACGTACCCGGATTGCCCACTACTATTGCGAACTGGCCGAACAGGCTTTGGCCGATGGGCATGCGGGTCATGCCCTGGACTATCTGGACAAAGCGCTGAGCACCGATGCGAACTGTGTGCGGGCGAGCCTGTCGCAAGGCAGACTCATGTTGGCCGCCGAGAATGCCGACCCCGGGCGGGCCTTGCAGATATTTCAGGGCATCGAAAAACAAAACCCGGCCTACTTGTCAGAAGCCATCCCGGCCATCGTTGACTGCTATCGCCGAATGGGGGAAGAGGAGCGGCTTTGCCGCTATCTTCAGGGCTTGTTCGAGCGCTATGGTGGTGTGACGACTTTGGTTGCCTTGGCTGAGTCCATCCAGCATATTCATGGTTCAGCGGCCGCGCTGGATTGCCTCAGAAACCATCTGAGACAGCAGCCGTCATTGCGCGGTTTGCAACACTTGCTGTCATTGGAGCAGTTTGATCCTGCCCACAATTTGGGGAGGACCTTGTCGGTGGCTCAGAACACGCTGCAACGCTTGTTTCTGGAAAAAGCCGTCTATCAGTGCGACCAGTGCGGTTTTATGGGTAAATCGCTTTACTGGCAGTGTCCCGGTTGCAAACACTGGAACAGTGTGCGGCCGATACGAGGCCTGGAAGGGGAATGAAATGAGAAGGGTCGAGCGGGAGCCACGCATCATCGTCGCCCTGGACTTTGCCTGCATCAAAGATGCGGAGCAACTGCTGGCGAAGCTTGATCCCAAACGCTGTCGCGTCAAAGTTGGCAAAGAACTGTTTACCCGGGCGGGACCGCAATTGGTGCAGCGCATCATCGGGCTGGGCTTTGAGGTGTTTTTGGACCTTAAATTCCACGATATTCCCAACACCGTTGCCGGTGCCTGCAAGGCGGCGGCGGATCTGGGCGTCTGGATGCTGAACGTCCATGCCCTGGGAGGGCGGCGGATGATGGATGCCGCCCGGGCGGCCGTCCCCCCCGGTGTTGGAGCGCCTTTGCTGATCGCCGTGACGTTACTCACCAGCCTTGACGAGGAGGACATTCATGCCGTCGGCCTCAAAGACGGGGTTGCTGACAACGTGAACCGCCTGGCGCGGCTCGCCGCCGCCAGCGGCCTGGACGGTGTAGTGTGCTCTGGCCATGAAGCACCGCCGCTGCGCGCCGCATTGGGTCAGGATTTCGCCTTGGTAACGCCGGGCATACGGCCGCAAGGTGCAAGGCGTGACGATCAAAAAAGGGGGTTGACGCCCGGCCAGGCGATGAGGGCCGGTGCGGACTACCTCGTATTGGGACGCCCCATCACCGCAGCCAGTGATCCACGCGCCGCCTTGGAGCGCATCCAGAAGGAACTCGATCACGCGCAAGCTTTTATCCGCTGTTGAAAGCTGGTAGCCTCTGAATCGGGCTGCAGCGACGTTGCCGGCAGCCCGCTCCCGCAGTCTCCAGGGAGAATTTCAATAACGATTACAAGCACATAATAAGAAGGGAGGCTTACCGTGAAACACTTCCGCAAGCTGGTGTTCGTACTATTCTCCATGACCTTGTCCCTTGGGGCCTTGGCGGCAACGGTGAACATCAATGCCGCCGATGCCGAAACTTTATCCAAGGAACTCAAGGGCATCGGCCCCGTCAAGGCAGCGGCGATTGTGGAGTACAGGAAACACCATGGTGCCTTTTCCTCACCCGATCAGCTCACCCAGGTCGAAGGCATAGGGGTGAAGTTGCTGGAGCTCAATCGGGCGCGGATTGTTGTCAGGGAGCAAGAATAAGCTCCAGATTAAAGCAGTACGTTACGGTAGGGGAGGGGGACGCTCTGCCCCCCTCCCGTTTCCGTGCTGTCTTTGGATGCCAGGGATATGACGAGTTGCTATCATTAAACAACGGGCGATCAGCGGCCCGAAGCCTTGTCTCCAGCCACCTACGTTGACGTTTTGTACCCATGGATATACAAGCAGTAATTTTGTCCGGTGGCTCAGGCACCCGTCTTTGGCCTCTGTCCCGCGAACATTTCCCCAAGCAGCTGCTCCCGGTGGCGGGGGACCGGTCGCTGCTGCAGCAAACCGTGATGCGGGTCTCCCCGGTGGTGACGCCGGCTGCCGCACCGCTGATTGTGTGCAACGAAGAACACCGTTTCCTGGTTGCTGAGCAACTGCTGGAGCTGGGCAGTGCGTCGCTCAACATCCTTTTGGAACCTGTGGGACGGAACACCGCACCGGCACTTACCGTGGCCGCGCTGCGCCTGGAGGCACAGCAGCGCGACCCGGTGATGCTGGTTATGCCAGCCGATCATGTCGTGCAGAATCAAGACGCATTCAACCATGCCGTGGAGGTGGCCGCCGCGGTGGCGCAAGCCGGTGCGCTGGTCACCTTTGGCATCACACCGACCGGGCCCGAAACAGGATACGGCTACATTCGGGCCGGTCGCGCCTTCACCGAAACGCCGCAAGTGCACAGGGTGGCAGACTTCGTTGAGAAACCTGACCGTGACACCGCTCAGGCTTATCTGGATTCCGGGGATTACCTGTGGAACAGCGGCATGTTCGTCATGCGGGCCTCGATCTGGCTGAACGCCGTGGCCCGGTATCAGGCGAAGATGCTGGCTGCCTGCAGAGAGGCCGTGGCAAAAGGCCGGGCCGATACGGATTTTTATCGTCTCCATGCCGAGAGCTTCAAAGCCTGTCCCAGCGATTCCATTGACTATGCCGTAATGGAAAAAATCGCCGGCGCACGTGCCGCTGAGGATTTCAGCCTTGCCGTGGTCGAACTGGACGCCGGTTGGTCAGATGTGGGCGCCTGGTCCGCGGTGTGGGAAGTGGGTGGTGCTGATGCCGATGGCAATGTGGCCAAAGGCGACGTGATCACCCACGGCAGCACCAACAATCTCTTGGTGGCCGAGCACCGCCTGGTTGCCGGGGTGGGGTTGGACAATATGATTGTGATCGAAACCGCAGATGCCGTCATGGTGGCGCCCAAGGATCGTGCCCAGGACGTGAAACACATTGTCGCGCACCTGCGCGATCATAACCGCCGTGAACGCCTGTTTCACCGCCGCGTCTACCGCCCCTGGGGACATTACGAGGGCATGGATCGTGGCGAGCGCTTCCAGGTCAAGCGCATCACCGTAAAACCGGGGGCCTCGCTCTCCATGCAAATGCATCATCACCGCGCCGAACATTGGATCGTGGTCTCCGGCACCGCCCGGGTGACACGGGGCGGGGACAGTTTTCTGCTCAGCGAAAACCAGTCCACCTACATACCCATTGGTGAAAAACACCGCCTGGAAAACCCGGGCACATTGCCGTTGGAACTCATCGAGGTGCAGTCGGGCTCTTACCTGGGAGAGGACGACATTGTGCGTTTCGACGACAAATACGGCCGCGACTGAATTATCCCTTTTTTACTGTAGCAAAGCACATGAAAACAATTCTCGTGACAGGTGGCGCCGGTTTCATTGGCTCCGCCGTGGTGCGGCAACTCATCCGCGACACCGACACTACCGTGATCAACGTGGACAAACTCACTTACGCCGGCAATTTGTCGTCCCTGGCCGAAGCCCTGGACCATCCCCGGCACAGATTCGAACAGATCGATATCTGTGACACCGATGCCGTAAACCGGGTGTTCGATACCCACCGCCCTGACGCCGTGATGCACTTGGCCGCCGAGTCCCACGTGGACCGTTCCATCGACGGCCCGGCCGCCTTCATCGACACCAACATCATCGGCACCTACACCCTGCTGGAGGCGGCGCGCCGCTACTGGTCCGGTCTGGAACCGGCGCAAAAAAAGGCCTTCCGGTTTCACCATATTTCCACCGACGAGGTGTACGGTTCACTGGGCGCCGGGGGGTACTTCACCGAAGAGACCCCTTATCAACCCAACTCGCCGTACTCTGCCAGCAAAGCTTCGTCTGATCATCTGGTGCGCGCCTGGCACCATACTTACGGCCTGCCGGTGGTGACCACCAATTGTTCCAACAACTACGGCCCCTATCATTTTCCGGAAAAACTCATCCCGCTGGTCATCATCAAAGCCCTGGCGGGAGAGCCTGTGCCTGTGTACGGCAAGGGCGACAACATCCGTGACTGGCTTTATGTGGAAGACCATGCCCGCGCCTTGCGTTTGGTGGTGGAACGTGGCCAGGTGGGGGAGACCTACAACATCGGCGGTCACAATGAGCGTACCAATCTGGAGGTGGTGCACAGCATCTGCGACATTCTTGACGAACTCAAACCCGATCCCGTGCGCGCCTCGCGGCGGGAGCTGATTCAGTTCGTTGCCGACCGCCCCGGTCACGATAAACGCTATGCCATCGACGCTGGCAAAATCGAACGGGAACTGGGCTGGCGTCCGCGGGAGACTTTCGAAACCGGTTTGCGTGCCACGGTCAAGTGGTATCTCGACAACCGCGCCTGGTGGCAGGCCATATTGGACGGCAGTTACCGCGGCCAGCGCCTGGGTTTGGGAGAGGCGTCATGAAAGGCATCATCCTCGCCGGTGGCAGCGGCACCCGCTTGTATCCGCTGACCCACGCGGTGAGCAAACAACTGCTCCCGGTGTACGACAAGCCGATGATTTACTACCCCCTCAGCACGCTGATGCTGGCGGGGATAAAAGAAATATTGATCATCTCCACACCGCACGACCTGCCTTTGTTTCAACGCTTGTTGGGTGATGGATCGAAGTGGGGTGTCAGCCTGCACTACGCCGAACAAGCCGAGCCTGAAGGTTTGGCACAGGCCTTTTTGATCGGCGAAGACTTTGTCGCTGATGGCAGTGCCTGCCTGATCCTGGGTGACAATGTTTTTTACGGTCACGGCCTTGCCGAGCTGCTCCAGCGTGCCGCCGGGCAAGAGCAGGGCGCCACCATCTTTGGCTATTACGTCAGCGATCCCGAGCGCTATGGCGTGGTGGATTTTGACGACAGTGGCACAGCGGTTCACATCGAAGAAAAACCTGCCCGACCCCGTTCCAACTACGCCGTCACGGGTTTGTATTTCTACGACAACGAGGTGGTAGACATTGCCAAAAGCTTAAAACCCTCGCCCCGCGGTGAGTTGGAAATCACCGACGTCAACAAAGTTTATCTGGAACGCGGTACCCTGCGGGTGGAACGTTTTGGCCGCGGCACCGCCTGGCTGGACACGGGCACCCACGATTCCCTGCTGCAGGCCGCCCAGTTTATCGAGACCGTGGAGGCGCGCCAGGGCCTGAAAATCGCCTGTCCCGAGGAAATCGCCTGGCGCATGGGCTATATCACGGCCGACGATGTGGCGGCGCTGGCCCGGCCCTTGATCAAAAACGGCTACGGCCGGTACTTGCTCAAGCTCGTCGAACAAAAAGTGTACGACTGATGAATGTGATCGAAACGGATTTACCGGGCGTGTTGATCGTCGAGCCCAAAGTCTTTGGTGATGCCCGCGGTTTTTTTGTCGAAACCTTTCAGGCTCAGCGTTACGCTGACGCGGGTATCCCCGGCCCCTTCGTGCAGGACAATCTGTCCTACTCCCGCTGCGGCATTCTGCGCGGTCTGCACTTTCAAAATCCCCAACCCCAGGGCAAGCTGGTGCATGTTTTGGAGGGGGAAGTGTTTGATGTCGTGGTGGATATCCGCCGTGGCTCGCCCACCTTCGGGAAGTGGTTCGGCCTGACGCTTTCGGGGAAGAACAAACGCCAGCTCTACGTACCGCCGGATTTCGCCCATGGCTTTTGCGTCACCAGTGCCACGGCCCTGTTCGCCTACAAATGCACCGACTACTACTGCGCGGCCACCGAAGCCAGCCTGTGCTGGAACGATCCGGTCATCGGTATCGACTGGCCGATTGACAAGCCCCTGCTGTCACCCAAAGACGCTGCCGCCCCCGGGTTGGACACCATCGACCCCGAGCGCCTGCCCGTATACGGGAGTGAGACGTGAGTGAACGCCGGCTGCTGGTGACCGGTGCCAACGGCCAGGTCGGCCGGGAACTGCTGCGCCGTGCGGCCGGGCACAGTATTGCCGCCACGGGCCTGGATCGCCAGCAGCTGGATATCAGTGATCGCGCGGCTGTCACCGCCGCCGTGGAAGGGCAGGGCTTTGCCGCTGTGATCAATGCCGCTGCCTACACCGCAGTGGACAAAGCCGAGTCCGAATCTGAGCGCGCCAGCGCTGTCAACCGCGACGGTCCGGCCCATCTGGCGGCGGTGTGCGCGCAAGAGGGCGTGCCACTGCTGCACATTTCCACCGACTATGTCTTCGACGGCAGCAAAACCGGCCCCTACACCGAAGACGATCCCGTCTCACCGCTTGGCGTCTACGGCGCCAGCAAGGAAGCGGGGGAGAGGGCGGTGCGCACCACCTGTCCCCGGCACATCATCCTGCGCACCGCCTGGGTGTACGGCGCGCACGGCCACAATTTCGTCAAAACCATACTGCGCCTGGCGGGGGAACGCGACGAGCTGAACGTGGTGGCCGATCAACACGGCTGTCCCACAGCCGCTGCTGACATCGCCGATGCCTTGCTTGACATCACCCGCCAAGTCACGGGCCCAGTGGCACAGCAGCCGCCCTGGGGCACCTATCATTACAGTGGCACCGGCGCCACCACCTGGCACGGCTTTGCCGAAGCCATCATCATTGAGGCCGCCCGCCACGGCGGCCGCAAGATCCCTGTGCATCCTGTCACCACCGCCGACTATCCCACCCCTGCCCGGCGGCCGGTCAATTCGGTATTGGACTGTTCGCGCATTCAACGGGTCTTTGGCATTTCACCGCGGCCGTGGCGTGAGGCGTTGCGCGAGGTGATACACGAGTTGCACAACGCCGGCCTGTCCCGCACTCCATCCCGCTGTAAAGATGACAACAAGGGGTAGGGGGCATCTCACCCTTCAAACCGCGCCACCAGCTCCACCGCCCGCGTCAATTGTTCCCGCGTGGTGTAATAGTGCGGCGAAAAACGCACGCCACCGCCGCGGCAGGCGCAAATGACGCCCTGATCCATCAAATGGCGCCAGAGCTGTTCAGCGGGCGTGCGCCGCAGGCGAAAAGTCACGATGCCCGCGTAACGGTCCGGTGCCGTTGGAGATAACAACTCACAACCCTTGATTTTGCTCAAGACCTCGATGAGATAAGCACTGTGGGTCAGAACTTGACGGGCCACCTGCCCGATGCCCACTTCCAGCAACAGCGACAGACTGGCGTGCAAGGCATGTATCCCCAACATATTGGGGCTGCCGCACTCGAAACGCCGGGCCGAGGCCGCCGGCTGCCAAGCGCGGCGGTCGTAGTCGCCATGGTGTTCCACCATGTGCCAGCCGTATTGTGTCAGGCGCAGACGTGGCCGCAGGGGCGCCGCACAGTAAAATACCGCCAGTCCTTCCGGCCCCAGCATCCATTTATGGCCGTCCGCCACCACCACATCGGCATGGACTGCCTGCACGTCCAGAGGTAACACCCCCAGGCTCTGGATGGCATCCACGCAAAACAGTACGCCGTGGCGGCGGCACATGATGCCCAGACGCTGCACATCCATGCGCCGGCCCGTGGCGTACTGCACCGAGCTTACCGACAGCAGGCGGGTGCGTTCATCCATCATGGCCAGCATGGCATCTTCCGGGCTGTCGTCGCTGTCCAAATTCGCCTGGCGCAGTGTCACGCCGAATCGGGCCAGGGACTCCCACACGATGCGGTTGGACGGGAATTCCTCCCGGGCGATGATGATGTTGTCACCCTCCCGCCAATCCAGACCGTAGGCCAGCAGCGACAAGCCCTCGGAGGTGTTTTTGAGCAACGCGATATCGTCCACCGACGGTGCGTGGAGCAGTTCCGCCAGCTGCCCGCGCAAGGCCTGCTCGGTGTGCAGCCACCTGGGATAATAGCGGGCGCCATGGTGCACATTCTCCCGGGCGAACGCGCAAACAGCCTCCATGGTCCGTCGGGGCCACGGTCCCACGGCAGCGTGATTAAGATAAACAAGATCAGAGCATTGCTTAAATTCTTTAGAATTTAACATAATAACCCCCCCCGCCTGGCTCTCACGAACTTTTCAGGATACGAGTTGTAATGATAATTGTTGTTATTTACAATATCGCCACATAGCGCTCTCAATTGGCCCCAGGAGTTCTCACTTATGCACACCCGAATACGCCGTGACCTTGCTATTGGCCTGATCATGATACTCGGCAGTTTGACCGCCTTGCCGGTGTTCGCGCAAAGTACTTCAGTCACTGAGTGCCTGCGTGCCGCTGAAGAACGGGTCACCCTGGCCCTTGCGCTTTACGCGGAAGGCCACAGCAAGCGTGCCGAAGAGGCGGCCTTGAATGCCCATGTTCAAGATTTCGAGTGCGTTGAACCCACCTTGAGCGTGAGCATGCCGGCACTGGTCACAAAAGTAGAGGATCTGCTCACGGCGCTGCATGCCAAAATGGTTGAGGGCGTTCCCGTCAGCGCGCTGCGCCCCTTGGTGGGCACCATACAAAACGAACTTGCAGGGGTTGGCGAGATCCTCCAACGAACCCACCTTAGCGGAAACGAACTGACTGCTGCCAGTTTTCTCATTTTGTTGCGGGAAGGCATAGAGGCTGTTTTGATTCTCGCCTCGATAGCGGCGTTTCTGGGCAGAACCGGGCGCGGCCAAGACATGCGCTATGTCCACGGGGGATGGCTTGCCGCACTCGTATTGGGTGTGTTGAGTTGGTTCGCCGCGACCCGATTGATCGCGTTCGAGGGGAGTGATCAGGAGCTGGCCGAAGGCCTTGTTGCATTGATCGCGGCGGGAATCCTGCTGTATGTCGGTTTTTGGCTGCACAACAGCGGCAATGGGCAACAGTGGCGAAAATACGTGAGCAGCGGTTTGAAGCGCGCCACGAAGTCCAAAGCCGTGTGGACATTGGCTTTCGTGGCCTTTCTTGCCGTTTACCGCGAAGTGTTTGAAACGGTTCTGTTCTACCAGACATTGTGGCTGCAGGTGGATGCCCGGGACCATCAAGCGCTCTTGTTCGGTTTCGGTGCCGGGGTGTTGGCGCTGGTCACCATTGCCGCCATCATGTTCCGACTGAGCGTCAAGGTGCCGCTCAAGGCTTTTTTTACCATCAATACAGTGCTGATGGTGGTGTTGGCAGTTGTGTTTACGGGTCAGGGTGTGGTGGCCCTGCAAAAGGCGGGCGTTGTTCCCGTGACTGAAATTCCTTTTCCTCAAATTCCCTCGCTCGGCGTTTATCCCGATCTTCAGAGTGTTGCCGCCCAGTTGCTGGTGGTTCTGATGGTGCTGGCGGTGCTGATCAGAGAACGTAGCAGCAGGGTTCGATCCCAAGTGGCGTGAAGGGTGGGCAAGCTCAAGGACGGGCCGCCAAAAGTTCGCATAATGTATATTATGTTAAATCACATCCGCCAGATCATCCCACGATTGACAAGCCCCGTACCCGCTGGGTATTGTGCCCGCCATCCGCTTCAGGTGTCCCCCGGACGGTGATTCGGGGGATGAAACGGGAAGCCGGTGCGTGCGGGGCCGAGGTCCCCACCAGTCCGGCGCTGCCCCCGCAACGGTAGGCAAGCATGGGCGTTCGCATCCGCCACTGTGTCAACTGGCATGGGAAGGCGCGAACGCCGGGTTTTTTCCCCGCTTGCAAGTCCGGAGACCGGCCTGAAGCGTGGGTTGCAGCGTCGCGGCGGGCGAGAGCTGGGGCATGGGGCCATTGTGCCCGTCTGCCTGCTTGGGTTCCCCCGCGCTTTTTTCCACTCATCAGGGGGATCCATCATGCCGCTACCTTCCGCCATTCCCGCGCATACTGCCGCTGTGCCGCGCCGGGCCCGCCTGCCTGCCGCCCTGGGCGCCGCCGCCCTGGGGGCGGTCATTTTGTTCGGGGTGGGTTTTCTGCAGGGCAAGGCCGACGTGGTGCACAACGCCGCCCACGACAGCCGCCATTCGCTCTCCTTCCCCTGCCACTGAGGCGCAAGCCGTGTTCAGAGCCTTGGTTGTGACCGGCCTGGTGGCAGGCCTGGTGGCCGGTCTGGTGTTGTCGGCGGTGCAGTTTGGCTGGGTGACCCCACTGATTCTGGAGGCGGAACGCTACGAACACGCCGCTGAAATGGCGCGCTCCCCGGGCGGTGACAGTGCCGCGCAAGATCTTCCGCCGGCCGGGCTGGATACTGACCGCATCCTGTACACCCTTATCGCCAACACGCTGGGCGGCATGGGTTTTGCATTGATACTGGCGGCAGTGGTCGGGCTGCACGGGGGCCACGGCTGGGGCCGCGGGGTGCTCTGGGGCCTGGCCGGTTACGCGGTGTTTTTCGCCGCACCGGCCTTGGGTCTGCCGCCGGAAGTGCCCGGCCTCGCCGGGGCGGAGCTGGCCGACCGCCAGTTCTGGTGGTTGGCTACGGTCGTCGCCACTGCCGGGGGGTTGGTCCTGTTGCTGCTGTGCCGCGGCATTTTGCTCAAAGGCGCGGGTGTACTGCTGGTGCTGGCGCCCCATTTGTTCGGCGCACCCCCGGCACCGGTGGCAGCCGCGCTGGTGCCAGACACCCTCATCCGCGCTTACATCACTGCGGTCGCATCCGCCAATGCCGTGTTTTGGCTGGCCTTAGGCGCGGTCACCGGCGCTGTTTTGCGGCGTTTCGACCCGCCCCGCCCGGCCAACGCGGCGTCCCGAGCCGCCTGAGTCTGTCTCTGTTCATGCCTGTTCCTTTGCAGCCCGATCCGGCCGACCGCCACCGCCAGCGCATGCGGCGCAAAAAAGCCGTGGTGGATGCCCGCATCCAACGCGCCACCGAGGAGCGCGGGGTGCTGCTGGTGAATACCGGCAACGGCAAGGGCAAGTCCAGCGCCGCCTTCGGTCTGGCGGCCCGGGCGCTGGGGCACGGTTTGAAAGTGGGCATCGTGCAGTTTATCAAAGGGAAAATTGCCACCGGCGAGGAAGCCTTTTTCCGCCGCTTTCCCGAAGTAAGCTACACCGTGATGGGTGAGGGCTTCACCTGGGAAACCCAAGACAAAGCCAAAGACCAGGCTGCCGCCACGGCGGCCTGGGAACAAGCCCGCACCCTGTTGAACGATCCCGCGTTTCATTTAGTCATTCTCGACGAACTGAATATCACCCTCAAACACCGTTACATTGATGTGGCCGAGGTGCTGGAGGCCGTGACTCAGCGTCCCCGTCACCAGCACGTGGTGATCACCGGCCGCGCCGCGCCGGCCGAGTTGATCGCCGCCGCCGACACCGTTACCGACATGCGTGAAGTGAAGCACGCCTTTAAAGCCGGGGTAAAAGCGCAAAAGGGGATGGAGCTGTGAGCACACCGCGCTGCCCCGCCCTGCTGGTGGCCGCGCCCGCCTCCAACCAGGGCAAAACCACCGTCACCGCCGCCCTGGCCCGCTTGCATCGCAAGCGCGGTCGTCGGGTGCGGGTGTTCAAAGCCGGGCCGGATTTTCTTGACGCCATGATTTTGGAAGAGGCTTCCGGCCAGCCGGTCTACCAACTCGACCTGTGGATGGGTGGGGAAGACCATTGCCGCGCCCTGCTCCACGCCGCCGCCCGCGAGGCCGACCTGATTTTGGTGGAGGGCGTGATGGGCCTGTTCGACGGCCAGCCGTCCAGCGCTGATCTCGCCGCCCTGTTCGGCCTGCCGGTGCTGGCGGTCATTGATGCCACCGCCATGGCCCAAACCTTTGGCGCCATCGCTTATGGCCTCGCCCGTTATCGCAAAGACATTCAGCACTTCGGCGTCATCGCCAACCGGGTGGCCAGTGCCCGCCACGGCGAGATGCTGGCGGAAAGCCTGCCGCCCGGCCAGCGCCTGCTCGCCGCCCTGCCCCGGCGCGAAGCCGGGGCCCTGCCCCGCCGCCATTTGGGTCTGGTACAGGCGCAAGAAATTGAACAGCTCTCCATCCGGCTGGACCACTGGGCTGAACAACTCGCCGCTGCCGGGGGCGACGCTCTGCCCGGGCCCGTGGCGTTTCCCCCGGCATCCGAACCTGGCGTGCCACCCAGCTTGCAGGGCATGACCCTCGCCGTGGCGCGGGACCGGGCCTTCTCCTTTATTTACCGCGCCAACCTGGATGTGCTCACCGCCCTGGGCGCCGAACTGCGCTATTTCTCGCCCCTGGCCGGTGAGGGCCTGCCGGACTGCGACGCTGTTTACCTGCCCGGTGGTTATCCTGAGTTGCATCTTCCGACGCTGGCGGACAATATCCCTCTGAAACAAGATCTGGCCCAACATTGCACGGCCGGCAAGGTTCTGCTGGCGGAGTGCGGTGGCATGCTCTATCTGCTGGAATCGCTCACCGGTCTGGACGGCCAGCGCGCCCCCATGGCCGCCCTGCTCCCTGGCCACGCTGTAATGCAGGACAAACTAGCCAATCTTGGCCTGCACCGCGTCACTTTGCCGGGAGGCACGCTCAAAGGCCACACCTTTCATCATTCGCACATGGAAACGCCCCTGACCCCCATCGTCTTCACCGAGCCCGCCCGCAACCGCGGCCGGCCGGAGCCGGTGTACCGGCTGGGGCGGCTGCACGCCTCCTATCTGCACCACTATTTCCCCGCCAACCCGGAGGCAGCCTCCCGGCTGTTCGCGGCATGAGCGGAGGCAAGGTGTGGTTTGTGGGCGCGGGGCCCGGAGATCCCGATCTCATCACCGTCAAAGGGCGGGATCTCATCGCCCGGGCCGGCGCGATTTTGTACGCCGGTTCCCTGGTGTCGGATGCCGCAATGCGCTGGGCGCCCCGCGGCTGCGATATCGCCGACTCCAAGGGCATGACCCTGGAAAAGATCAATGGCTGGCTGGTGGAACGTGCCCGCCGTCATCAAACGGTGGTGCGCCTGCAAACCGGCGATCCCGGCCTCTACGGCGCGCTCATCGAAATGGTGCAAGCCCTGGACGAGGCCGGAATTCCCTGCGCCGTGGTGCCCGGCGTCTCCTCCGCCATGGCCGCCGCTGCCACGGCCGTGGAAAGCCTCACCCTGCCGGAAGTCACCCAAACCGTGATCTTCACCCGAGTAGAAGGCCGCACTCCCATGCCCGACGGAGAACGACTGCGGGAACTGGCCGCTCATGGCTCAACCCTGTGTTTGTTCCTGTCCATTACCCTGTTAAGTAAAGTGCGCGAAGAATTGCTGGCCGCCGGCTGGGCCGGCAACGCACCCGTGCTGGTGGTGCACAAAGCCAGCTGGCCGGGGGAGGAGCGCATCATCCGCGGCACCCTGGCCGACATTCGCGCGCGCTGCAAGACGGAGAAGATAAACAGTCAGGCCATGGTCATCGTCAGTCCTGCACTGGGCGCACGGAAGTGGAAAGAACTCAAAAAATCAAAGCTCTACGATGCGAACTTTACCCACCGCTTTCGCCGAGCTGACACAACGCGGGAACATAAGGGTCCCCTCTCCCTTTGAGGGGAGAGGGTTGGGGTGAAACAGCATGACCACCACCGTACTGCTCATCGGCCACGGCTCCCGCAATCCCGCAGGCAACCGCGAGGTGGAAGACTTCGCCAAGCGGTGGCGCGAGCGCCAGCCCGAGCGGCGCATCGACGTCTGCTACATCGAATTTGCCGAGGTATTGTTGGATGACGGCCTGGACCAAGCGGCCCGCGGCAGTGAGCGGGTGATCATTGTGCCCCTCATATTGAACGCCGCCGGTCACGTGAAAATGGAAGTCCCCGCCCACATCGCCGAAGCACGTCGGCGCCATCCCGGAACCGAGTTCATTTACACGCCTCACTTGGGCGCCTGCGACGACATCCTGAGAGCAGTCAAACGCAAGCTGCACAAGATCCTGGTCACGCTGGACATGCCCGACCCCAAAACCACCGGTGTCATCCTGCTGGGCCGGGGTGCCTCCGACCGTGCCGCCAACGGCGAAGTGGCCAAGATGGCGCGCTGGTTGTTCGAAGACACGGACCACGAGCTGGTGGACATCGCCTTCACCGGCATTACCCATCCGCGCCTGGAAAGCACTGTTAAGCGCCAGGTGCGTCTGGGCATGAGCCAGATTGCCGTACAGCCCTATTATCTATTCACCGGCACCCTGATCGAGCGCATCCGGCGCCAGGTGGAACGCCTGCGGCAGCAATACCCTACCGTGAGCTTCGGCCTGGGGGAGTATTTCGGATTCGAGCCCGAGTTATTCAAACTGGTGGAGCAACGGGTGAACGCCGCTTTGGGCGAGCCCGGCCACGGCCCGGCACGCCTGGAATGCGACGGCTGCAAATACCGCTTGGTGGCCGAAGAACACGGCCACGGTCATCATCACCATCATTGAGCGGATTTTCAACCATGGCAGAGCGCAACAACATCGTCACCGAACAACTTACCCAGGCCGGCCGTAAAATCGAGCACGACTCCTTCGCCATCGTGGACAGCGAAGCCGGCGAACACGGCTATACCGCGGAACAATGGCAGGTGGTGCGGCGCATGATCCATGCCACGGCGGATTTCGAGTTCAACGGCCTCACCGAATTCCACCCCGCCGCCGTGGACGCCGGCGTGAATGCCCTCTTCAACGGCGCCCCCGTCGTGGCGGATGTGGAAATGATTTGCGTGGGTTTGTCGGCGCCGCGCCTGGCCCACTTTGGCGTGGACACGCACCAGTTCATCGCCGACGAAGATGTAATCACCAAAGCCAAGGCCAGGAACTGTACCCGCGCCGTGCAGGCCATGCGCAAAGCCGGCGAAGCAGGCCTGCTGAGCGGGGCCATCATCGCCATCGGCAACGCCCCCACCGCCTTGCTGGAAGTGGTACAGATGGTGCGCAACGAAGGTGTTCAACCGGCATTGGTGGTGGGCATGCCGGTGGGCTTCGTCTCGGCGGCGGAATCCAAGGACGCCTTGGCGGGTTTGGACAAAACGCCGTGGATCATTACCCGCGGACGCAAGGGGGGGTCGACCTTGGTGGTGGCAGCATTGCATGCCTTGCTGGCGCTGGCCGAGCAACGCTCGCCATGATACGTCCTTTTCCGGGTGGGTTTCTGATGTTACCGAAGGCGCTGAACCTTGGTGCCCTCTTTTGCGCCTTCGTGGTGAATTGAACGTATCCCCATGCGCCATGAAAAAAAAGGCAGCCGCAAAGGCTACACTACCGGCGCCTGTTCCGCCGCCGCCGCCCGCGCCGCGACGCTGGGGCTGCTGCACGGCCAGGTTCCCGGGCAAGTGGACTGCCTGCTCCCCAACGGCCAGCAGGTGAGCTTCGCGGTGACGGACGGCCGCCTGGAGGGCAGGCAGGCCCACGCCGTGGTCGTCAAAGACGCCGGCGACGATCCGGATGTGACTCACAAAGCCCGTCTTACCGCCGACGTGCGGCGGCTGCCTGATCAGCCCGGGGTGGTGCTGATCAACGGTGGGCCCGGTGTGGGCACGGTGACCATGCCGGGTCTGGGCCTGGAGGTGGGCAGCCCTGCCATCAACCCGGTGCCGCGGCGCAATATCGAGGACAACGTCCGCGCCGCTGCAGGCGAATGGCTGGCGGGGCAGGGTCTGGAAGTGACCATTTCCGTGCCCGACGGCGAGGCCATGGCCAGGCGCACGCTGAATGCCCGGCTGGGCATCATCGGCGGCATTTCCATTTTGGGCACCACGGGCATTGTCCATCCCTATTCCACCGCGGCCTTTCGCGCCAGCGTGATTCAGGGCATTGAAGTGGCGGCCAATCAGGGCCAGGACACGGTGGTGCTTACCACCGGCGGCCGCACGGAAAAATTCGTGCAAGGGGAACTGCCCCGTCTGGCCCCTGCCTGTTTCGTGCAAATGGGGGATTTTCTGCGCTACGCCCTGGATACGGCGGCGAAGACCGGCATCCGCCACGTGGTCATCGGCGGCATGGTGGGCAAGCTCACCAAAATGGCCCAGGGGGAGACCATCACCCACGCCAACCGCAACGCCGTGGATACCGGTCTGGTGGCGGACATCGCCGCCGCTGCGGGCGCCCCGGCCGGGGTGTGCGCGGAGATCCGCAATGCGGAAACCGCCCGCTACGGCGCCGAGCGCATGGCGGAACTGGGGCTGGCGGACGCTTTTCACCGGGAGCTGGGCCGGCGGGTGATTCAGACCCTGGCGGCGCGCTATCCCGGCCGGTTCAGCATCAAAGTGCTGATCTGTGATTTTGAAGGCCACAAACTGGCGGAAGTGGCGGAGGACAATATCAATGGCTGCTGAGCCCTGCGCCATCATCGGCGTGCTGGACAACGGCGCGGCCAGCTTAACCCCATCCACCCTGGCCCGCTTGGGTCAGGCCCAAGTGGTCATCGGCGCCCGGCGTACGCTGACCTTGTGCGACGCTGTTTTGTCGCCCGACACCGAGCGCCGCTGTCTGGACGGCGAACTGGGCCGGGTGCCGGCTTGGGTGGAAAAGGCGCGCCGGGACGGGCTGAACGTCGCCGTGCTGGCCACGGGCGACCCCCTCTGCCACGGCATCGCCGGTTTTTTGATCCGCAAACTGGGGCGGGACGCCTGTGAGGTGTTGCCCAATCTCTCCGCCCTGCAAGGGGCCTGCGCCCGGCTGGGTCTGCCCTGGCAAACCCTGCACGTGTGCTCGGTGCACAGCCAGGACGCCGGTGAATGGACCGTGGGCGCCACCCCGGAGCACGGCCTTTATCACTTCGCCCAGGCCGCCCGGCACCACGATTTGCTGGGCGTCTACACGGGACCTGCCAACAGCCCGGACCGCCTCGCCCGGTTGCTGCTGGCGGAAGGTTTGGGCGAGGCCTTTCAAATGAGCGTGGCGGAAAAACTGTGGCAACCGGAGGAAGCCATTATCGGCCCGCTGGCCATCATTGAGGCGGCGGCGCGCCGTTTCGCCGTGCCCAATGTGATGATACTGCGGCGGGTACAAAGCCGTCCCGGCACGCCTTTGTTCGGCCTGGCTGACCATGAATTCAAACAAAGAACCCCTGATAAGGGGCTGATTACCAAGCGTGAAGTGCGTGCGGTGTCGCTGGCGCGGTTGCAACTTGAGCCCGCCAGCGTACTGTGGGACATCGGTGCCGGCTCCGGCGCGGTGGGCCTGGAGGCGGCCCGTCTGTGCTCCGGGGGCCACGTCTACGCCATCGAAAAAAACGCCGCCGACGTGGCCATCGCCGAACACAACCGCAGTCGCCTCGGTGTCAGTAACTACACGCTGGTGCACGGCAAAGCCCCCGCCCGGATGGACCGCTGGCCCGCGCCCGACGCTGTCTTCATCGGCGGTTCCGGCGGCGGGCTGGCGGAGTTGATCCAGCTTTGCCTGTGCCGTCTCAAACCGCACGGCTGGCTGGTGATGAATCTCGTCACTGTCGAAAACCTCGCCACTGCGGTGGCCACCCTCCAGGCCGTGGGTGCCGACTGGGACGTGACCCAGCTCCATGCCTCCCGCAGCCAGCCCATTTTGCGCATGCACCGCTTGCAGGCAGAAAACCCGGTATGGATCGTCAGCGCCCGGCGGGAAGCCTCATGAGCGGAACCTTGGGAAAACTGATCGGTGTGTCTCTGGGGCCGGGCGACCCGGCGCTTATCACCCGCCAGGCCTGGGGGGTGTTGCAGCGCCCGTGCCACTGGGCCTATCCCGTGCGCAGCGCCACCAGCGGCAGTTACGCCCTGGGGATAGCCGAGCGCGCCGGCTTGCAGCCCTCCGCGGGCACCTCCGCGCTGATCTTCCCCATGACCCACGATCTGGAAAAACTCAGCCGCTATTGGCTCAAAGCCGCCCACACCCTGCTGCCTCTGCTGGAAGCCGGGCAGGATGTGGCCTTTCTGGTGGAAGGCGACGCCTCCACCTATTCCACCTTCGGCCACCTGGCCCGCACCGTGGTGGCGCTGGATCCGCGCATCGAGATCGAAATCCTGCCCGGCGTTCCCTCTTTCCACGCAGCCGCGGCCCATCTGGGCCTGCCCCTGGCAGAAGTGGACGACGCCGTCGCTATTCTTCCCGCTGCCTACGGCATCGGTACCCTGGAACGGCTGCTGGACGACTTCGATACCCTGGTGCTGCTCAAAGTGAAACCCCTGCTGGACGACATCATCGCTCTGCTCAAGCGCCGCGGCCTTCTGTCCCACGCCCGCTTTGTCGAACGCGCGGGCTCGGTGGAGGAACGCATCGTCACCGACCTGACTGAGCTTAAAGGTCATAAAGTCAATTATTTATCTTTGATATTGGTGAAAAACCCTGAGCGCCCGCGGGGCGAACTGGTCCGCGGCTGCCGCAGGAAATCCACCGCAAATGAACCGGTAAGCTCGTGAATCTGAAGAAATCATTTGCCTGTCTTGTCCCTCCCTTTGAAAAATGGGAGTGGCCGCGATGAGCAGGCCACACACCCCCCCCCGTGTCGCCCTGGTGGCCATCACCAAGCACGGCGCCAGACAAGCTGCCGCCGTCGCGCCCCGTCTGCCGGACGCGCAGGTGATTACCCCGGAAAAGTTCGCCGCCGAGTTTGAGAGTGCGCCCAACGCGGTGCGCCCCTACAGCGGCGCTTTGCGTGAACAAATTGGCAAACTGTTTACCGATGTCGACCAGATTGTGTTTTTCGTCTCCCTGGGCGCGGTGGTGCGGCTGATCGCCCCCCACTTGAAATCCAAGGACGAGGATCCCGGCGTGCTGGTGGTGGACGATGCTGCCCGGTTCGTCATCCCGGTGCTCTCCGGTCACGTGGGAGGTGCCAATGCTTATGCCGAGCGGCTGGCCGCCCTGTTGGGGGCCACGCCGGTGCTCACCACCGCTTCCGATGTGGGTGAAACCATCCCCGTGGACATCCTCGGGCGTGAGCTGGGCTGGGCCCTGGAGGCACCGAAAATCAACATTACCCGCGTTTCCGCCCACGTGGTCAACGAAGAGCCCATTGCCTTCGTGCAAGAGGCCGGGAGCAAAAACTGGTGGACCCGCCGCACCCCGGTGCCAGCCAATATTCACCTGTTCGAACGCTTTGAGGACGTGGACTTGACGCGCTACCGGGCGGTGTTGTGGGTGACGAACCGGGAAATCGGTAAAAAGGTTTGGGATCAATTGGAGGAACGCCTGGTGGTCTACCGGCCGCCGAAAGGGAACTGAGCGGCTGGCTCTTCGCATCCCTTCCCCCTCCGGGAGAAAGACAGGACAAGGGGCCCTTATGCAATCGAAAACTTACCTTCTTTCGATCCCCTCACCGCAGTCATCTCCCTGGGGGAGAGGGGGAAAGCAATAGCCTGGGGGAGATTATTAAATTAATTTCCAATTAGAAAATCCCCCTTAAATCACCAGGGAAAGACAAAAGCGAGATCAGCTGTGAATCAAGTTGTGTTGGGCATGGGCTGCGACCGGGGGACTTCCCTGGCGACGTTGGAGACGGCCGTTGCGGAAGCGCTGGCGCTGGCGGGCTGCGAGTTCGCACAGGTGCAGGCCCTGGCGACCATCGACAAAAAAAGCGACGAAACAGGTCTGCTGGAATTGGCCCGCATCCACGGCTGGCCGCTCAAATTCTACCCGGCCGAACAACTGGCCCAAGTACCCGTGCCCAACCCCTCGGAAATGGTGCGCAAATACGTGGGCACCCCGGCTGTGGCCGAGGCGGCGGCCCTGTTGGCGGCAGGCACCGGCATGGCGGATTTGATCGTGGAAAAACACAAACACCTGGGCAGTGATGGCAACAATGCCACGGTATCCATCGCGAGGGTGACAGCATGACGGGGAAGATTTTGCTGGTGGGTTTCGGCCCCGGCAGCGAGGCCCACATGACCGTGCGGGCGCGGGCGGCCATCGCCGAGGCCGATGTGATCATCGGCTATTCCACTTACATCAAGCTGGTCAAAGACCTGCTCGATGGAAAAGAAGTGATCCGTAAAGGCATGACCGAGGAAATCGACCGCTGTGTGGAAGCCTACGAGCAGGCCCGGCAGGGCAAGATCGTGGCATTGATTTCCTCCGGCGACGTGGGGGTGTACGGCATGGCCGGCCCCACCTTTGAGGTGCTGTTCCAGTCGGGTTGGGCACCGGGCAGCGGCGTGGAGGTGGAGGTAGTGCCGGGCAGCACGGCCTTGTCCGCCTGCGCCGCCCTGGTGGGCGCGCCCCTGACCCACGATTTTTGCTCCATCTCCCTGTCCGACCTGCTCACCCCCTGGCCGGTGATCGCCCGCCGCCTGGACGCTGCCGGCCGCGCCGATTTCGTGGTGGCCCTGTACAACCCGAAGAGTGGCCGCCGCACCCGGCAGATCGTGCAAGCCCAGCGGATTCTGCTGCGCCACCGCCGACCCCACACGCCGGTGGCCGTGGTGAAGTCCGCTTACCGCAAGCGCCAGAACATCCAAATGACCACTTTAGAAAACATGGCCGATTGCGACATCGGCATGCTCACCACCGTGCTCATCGGCAACAACAGCACCTACGTGCGGGACGGTGTCATGATCACGCCGCGCGGCTACGCCAATAAATACACCAACCTCACCGGCAAGGCCCTGGACGGCGAACAGGCCGGGCGCTCGCTGAACATGGGTCTGGAAGGATGGAAAAGCTGCGTGCGCAAATACTTGGACGAACATCCTGACGCCACTCTCAGGAATGCTGCGGCCTATTTCGACGCCCCCCTGGGCGAGATTCTGGACGCCATCGCCGCCACGCCGGAGGCGGGCAGCTACCACGCCGCCGCGATTGCTGAGGATCGGCTGCTGGATGCGGTGCTGGCCAGTGAGCACTGGGGCAAGCTGCGGGCGGTGGTCCGCTCCCGCACCGGTGCCGTGGCGGAGTTGCTGTTCGAGTCCCCCCATTTTGAACACAAGGGTGCCTGGCTCAACTTGGTGACCGGGCAGTTTCACCTGCATATTCAATGGGCGTCGGTGCGGCGGGGCTGGTTTGTGCAAGGCGGAGGTGGGCGTGCCGCCGGGGTGTATTTCGTGGACAAGGGGGGCGAGCCGGTGTTTTATCT
>DRLM01000116.1 GCA_011375345.1 Gammaproteobacteria bacterium | reverse complement strand
GTTTCTGTGAAGAATCCTGTCCGGTGGACTCCATCGTCGAAACCCGGATTTTTGAATACCATTTTGAAAAGCGCGGTGAAAACGTCATCACCAAGCAGCAGTTGCTGGCCATAGGGGACGAGCATGAAAAACAAATTGCCGCAGACCGTGCGGTGGATGCGCGTTATCGTTAACACCAATTGACAGCCGGTATCATGGAATTCCAAACGCTAGTATTCTATTTGTTTTCAACCGTTCTCGTGCTTTCCGCGGGCGCGGTGGTTACTGTGCGGAACCCGGTGTTCGCCGTCCTGTTCCTGGTGCTGGCGTTTTTTACCAGCGCGGCGATCTGGCTGCTGCTGGAGGCGGAGTTCCTGGCGATCACACTGGTACTGGTGTACGTCGGTGCGGTGATGGTTTTGTTCCTGTTTGTGGTGATGATGCTGGACATCAACCTGGTGCCGCTGCGGGAAGGTTTTATCCGCTATTTGCCCGTGGGGGGCGCGGTGGCGGTCATCATGCTCATTGAAATTCTCATTGTTCTGGGATCCGGTTATTTCGGTGTGGAGCATTTCGGAGAAGGGGTCAAACACGCCGCGGACTACAGCAACACCAAAGAACTCGGCGGTGTGTTGTACACGGTTTATGTGTATCCCTTCGAAATCGCTGCTGCGGTGCTGTTGGTCGCTATCGTTGCGGCCATTGCGCTGACCATGCGGCGCCGTCCGCACGCCAAATATCAGGATCCCGCGCAGCAGGTGCTGGTGAAACGCAGCGAGCGCGTGCGCGTGGTGAAGATGGCGGCGGAAAAGAAGGGCCCATCTGAAGGATGAAGGCGGCGCCCGGGATTGGCACGGTGGCCGTGGTGGCAGCACCAGCGGGTTTGGGAGAGGGCATATGGTATCACTGACTCACTTCCTCGTTTTGGGGGCGGTTTTGTTTTGCCTCAGCGTGGCGGGCATTTTCATCAACCGCAAAAACGTCATTATTTTGCTGATGGCCATTGAGTTGATGCTGCTTTCGGTGAACATGAACTTTGTCGCCTTTTCTCACTTTCTGGGGGATGCTGCCGGCCAGGTCTTTGTTTTCTTTATTCTCACCGTCGCCGCAGCGGAGGCGGCCATTGGGCTGGCGATCCTGGTTGTGCTGTTCCGCAATCGCCGCACCATTAACGTCGACAAGCTGGATACGCTGAAAGGATAACGGGCATGAAGGGCGTGTATCTGGGTATCGTGTTGGCTCCGTTGCTGGGTGCTATCGCTGCCGGCTTTTTTGGCAGACAGCTTGGCAGGGTGGGTGCCCATCGCGTTACGATCGCGGGCGTGGCCGTTTCCTTCCTGTTTTCGCTTGTTGTCTTTATGCATACGGTGCTGGGTAACGCAGCGGTTTTCAATGACGCGGTATATACCTGGATGATCAGCGATGGTATCAGTTTCGAGATTGGTTTCCTGGTCGACAAGTTGACCGCGCTGATGATTGTCGTGGTGAGCTTTGTTTCGCTGATGGTCCACATCTACACCATCGGCTACATGAAAGATGATCCCGGCTATCAACGCTTTTTCAGTTATATTTCGCTGTTTACCTTCTCCATGCTCATGCTGGTCATGAGCAACAATTTCCTCCAGCTGTTCTTCGGTTGGGAGGCGGTGGGCCTGGTTTCTTACCTGCTGATCGGCTTTTGGTACAACAGAGAGTCGGCCAACTATGCCAGTCTCAAGGCCTTCCTGGTGAACAGGGTGGGGGATTTTGGGTTTCTGTTGGGCATCGCGGCGGTATTGATGTATTTCAACAGCCTGGACTATGCCGACGTCTTTGAAGCGGCGCCGATGATGAGCGAGTTGGGCATTGAGGTCATTCCCGGCGTGGAATGGTCGTTGATGACGGTGATCTGCGTATTGTTGTTTATCGGGGCAATGGGTAAATCCGCCCAAATCCCGCTGCATGTCTGGCTGCCGGATTCGATGGAGGGCCCGACGCCTATCTCCGCGTTGATCCACGCCGCCACCATGGTCACGGCCGGCATTTTTATGGTGGCCCGCATGTCACCCCTGTACGAGCTATCCGAGACGGCGCTGACCTTGGTCATGTTGGTGGGCGCATCCACGGCCCTGTTCATGGGCTTTCTCGGCCTGGTGCAAAATGACATCAAACGGGTGGTGGCGTATTCGACCTTGTCCCAGCTTGGATATATGACCGTTGCTCTGGGTGCGTCGGCCTACGCGGCCGGCATATTCCATTTGATGACCCACGCATTTTTCAAAGCACTGTTGTTTCTGGCGGCCGGGTCGGTGATTATCGCCCTGCACCACGAGCAGGATATCCGGAAAATGGGCGGCTTGAGGAAATACATGCCTGTCACCTATTGGTGCATGTTGATCGGTTCGCTTGCTTTGATTGGTTTCCCCGGCTTATCCGGGTTTTATTCGAAAGATGCCATCATCGAGGCGGTGGCGGCGTCTGATGTCAGTGGCGCCGGCCTGGCGTATCTGATGGTTTTGGTAGGTGTGTTCGTCACGGCGCTGTACAGTTTCAGGATGTTTTTCCTCGTGTTTCACGGGGAGGAACGTATGGACGAACAGGTGAAAGCGCATTTGCAAGAGTCACCCAAAGTGGTCACGGCACCGTTGATACTGTTGGCGGTTCCCTCGGTGTTTGCCGGTGCTGTCGGCGTGGGGCCATTGCTATTTGGCGATTTCTTCGGCGGCGCCATCGTCGTATCATCTTCTCACGACGTGTTGGCCCGGTTAGGCGAACATTACACCGGTCCCGGTGGCTTTCTGCTTCATGGGATGATGGCCTTGCCCTTTTTTCTGGCCATGGCAGGGCTGGGTGCAGCGTGGTATTTGTACATGAAGAGGCCGGAGCTGCCGGGTCAGCTGAAGGAACGCTTCGCGAGACTGTATCGGGTGCTGGATTGCAAATACGGTTTCGACGATTTCAACGACAAGGTATTTGCTGCGGGCGGGAGGCGCCTGGGTGGCCTGTTGTGGAAAAAAGGTGATGTGCGGGCGATTGACGGTGCCGTGGTGAACGGTACTGCCAGCAGCGTTGGCCGCCTGGCATTTGCCGCGCGTGTTGCGCAGACCGGTTTTTTGTACCACTACGCTTTTGCGATGATCGTGGGCTTGCTGGTGTTTCTTACATGGTTCGTCATCTAGGCGCTTAAGTAGAACAAGGCTGTTATCAACATGTCGAGTTTTCCATTGCTAAGTCTCGTAATATGGGTGCCGATCCTTGGCGGCATCGCAGTCTTGTTTGCATCCAGAACCGGTGATGGCGAAGTGGTGCGGCGCGTCGCGCTGGGGGTGGCTGTGGCAGCATTTGTGCTGTCGCTGCCATTGTATTTTGCATTTGATGCCAGTACCGCGGCGATGCAGTTCCAGGAATCCGCCTCCTGGATCAGTGCCTACAATATCAACTACGAGCTTGGCGTGGACGGCGTCTCGATGCTGCTCATTTTGCTGACCACGTTTACCACCGTGCTGGTGGTTATTGCCGGCTGGGAAGTTATCCAATACAAGCCGGCCCAGTACATGGCGGCTTTTCTCATCATGGAAGGCCTGATGGTGGGTGTTTTCGCCGCCTTGGATGCTGTGCTGTTTTATGTTTTCTGGGAAGCGATGTTGATTCCCATGTTTTTGATCATCGCCGTGTGGGGCGGTGCGCGGCGGGTTTATTCTGCGATTAAGTTCTTTCTTTATACGTTCCTGGGTTCGGTGTTTCTTCTCGTCGCCATTTTGTATCTGTTCTTCCAAAGCGACAGCTTTTCCATATTGGATTATCATCAGCTTCCCTTGAGTGCCACCGAGCAGACACTGATCTTTCTTGCCTTTCTCATAGCGTTTGCCGTCAAAGTGCCGATGTGGCCGGTGCATACCTGGTTGCCCGATGCGCATGTGGAGGCGCCCACCGGAGGCTCGGTGATTCTGGCCGCCATTATGTTGAAGCTGGGTGCCTACGGTTTCTACCGCTTTATGCTGCCCATCACGCCGGATGCCAGTGCTGAGCTGGACTGGCTGGTGATTGGTTTGTCGCTGATCGCGATTGTGTACATAGCCTTGGTGGCGCTGGTGCAAGAAGACATGAAAAAGCTGATTGCCTATTCGTCCATCGCCCACATGGGCTTCGTCACGTTGGGATTTTTTCTGGTATTCAGTATTTTTGAAAATAGCGGGAGCGTGCAGGGCGCAGCCCTGGGGGTTGAAGGCGCTGTGGTGCAGCTTATCTCTCACGGCTTCATCTCAGGCGCAATGTTTTTGTGTGTGGGCGTGATGTATGACCGCCTCCACAGCCGCAATATCAGCGACTATGGTGGTATCGCCCACACCATGCCGGTTTTTGCCTCCTTGATGGTGTTTTTCGCCATGGGCAACGTTGGTCTTCCCGGAACGTCGGGCTTTGTGGGCGAATTCATGGTGATACTGAGCGCTTTCAAGGCGGATTTCTGGCTGGCGTTTCTTGCGGCCAGCACCCTGGTTTTGGGCGCTGCTTACACGCTCTGGCTGGTCAAGCGTGTGGTGTTCGGGGAGGTGAAGAATGAAGGCGTCGCCACGATGAAGGATCTCAATGGGCGGGAGCTGACAGTGTTGGGTTCCCTTGCTGCGCTGGTGTTGCTGGTGGGTATCTGGCCGGCGCCAGTTGTGGATGTTT
Organism: Gammaproteobacteria bacterium; assembly: GCA_011375345.1. Classification (NCBI taxonomy): domain Bacteria; kingdom Pseudomonadati; phylum Pseudomonadota; class Gammaproteobacteria; species Gammaproteobacteria bacterium. The sequence continues at coordinate 16,674 of DRLM01000116.1, read as the reverse complement.
TGCACGCGTCGGTGGACAATCTTTTGCAGCACGTCGTGGTATCAAAAACCGCGGCTTTGGCGGGGCTGTAGGGTTGGCTGCTCTGGCGGGAAGTGGACGAGGAACAATGGTGAAATTCCGTGGCTAATGCAACGTTCGTAATGCCGGACATGACGCCGGCGCTGTCCGAGATCTTTGTGCTCACCATGGCGTGTGTGATTCTCGTCGTCGATCTTTTTCTCAAAGATGCCCAGCGGCACATCACTTACCTGTTGTCTTTGGCGACCCTGCTGGGCGCGGCGATCTTGACCTTTGGTTTGCACGATGCCGAGCCGGTAGTGACGTTTTCCGGCACCTTTGTCAGCGACAGCATGGCGGATGTGCTGAAGTTTTTTATTTATCTGGTTACGGCCGCGGTATTTGTGTATTCCAGGACGTATCTGGAGCAGCGCCAGTTGTTCAAGGGTGAGTTCTTCGTGCTGGGTTTGTTCGGCGTGCTGGGCATGATGGTGATGGTCTCGGCCCACAATTTCCTGACCATTTACCTTGGTCTTGAGTTGCTGTCGCTTTCTTTGTACGCCATGGTGGCTTTGCAGCGCGATTCCGCCGTTGCCTCCGAGGCGGCGATGAAATACTTCGTCTTGGGTGCGCTGGCATCCGGCATGCTGTTATACGGCATGTCGATACTTTACGGCGCCACCGGCAGCCTGGATATCGGGGAGGTGGGTGCCTATGCGGTGCGGGGGGAAGACGACCAGCGTGTGCTCATGTTTGGCGTGGTGTTCATTGTGGTGGGCTTGGCATTCAAGCTCGGGGCAGTGCCGTTCCATATGTGGATTCCCGATGTTTACCAGGGGGCGCCTACGGCGGTGACGCTGTATATTGGTTCCGCGCCGAAAATCGCCGCCTTTGCCATGTTGATGCGCCTGCTGGTGGAGGGTATGGGGGGCCTGCACGAACATTGGCAGGGGATGCTGGTTATTCTGGCAGTGCTCTCCATCGCCGTGGGCAATGTGGTGGCCATTGCCCAGTCCAACATCAAGCGTATGTTGGCCTATTCGACCATCGCGCATGTGGGTTTTCTGCTGCTGGGCGTGCTGGCCGGTACAGAGGCGGGGTATGCGGCGGCGATGTTCTATGCCATTGTTTACGCCCTCATGAGCCTGGGCGGCTTCGGCATGATTATCTTGCTCAGCCGGGCGGGTTTTGAAGCGGACAAGCTGGATGATTTCCGGGGCCTGAATGAACGCAGCCCGTGGTTTGCCGCGGTGATGGCCATGGTGATGATCTCCATGGCGGGGGTTCCCGTGTTTCTGGGGTTTTGGGCGAAGTTCGCCGTGCTTGAAGCGGTGGTGAATGCCGGTATGGTTTGGCTTGCAGTGTTTGCTGTGCTCTTCTCGGTCATCGGAGCCTTTTATTATCTGCGCGTTGTCAAAATCATGTATGTGGATAAACCGGTGGACGATGTGCCGCCACTGGCGGCCAGCGCTGAGATGCAATGGGTGATGAGTGCCAATGGCCTGGCGGTGTTGCTGCTGGGGATATTCCCCAGCACCTTGTTGGCCTTGTGCGTGGGCGCGCTGGCGGCAGGGTAGCGCTGGTTTTCAGCCCAGCAGTTTCTGTATTTCTTCTATTTCCGCCCGCGCCTCTTTGATGATCGTCATGCTGGCGGCGGGGCTCAGGCTGCCGTCACCCACTTTTGTGAATGCCGGCACTTCGTCCAGGCCGGGCAAGGCGGCCATGGCAGGATCGCCGATAAAGCTGTGCAGTTGGGCGATGATGACAATGTCGCAGTAGTCCACGCGTTTCCCGCTGTCCCGTTTCCAGTCTTCCGCATCCAGGGCCACGGTGACCAGTTCCGGCTCAAATTCCCATTTGCGCAGGATCATCGCCCCCACTTGTCCGCGCAAGGACCTGATCGCCCGATCCAGTGTATTCCCATCGGCAGCCAGATCCGGATCATCCGCGGCATAGCCCAAAATGGGCAGTACGCCGATGTCGTGCACCAGTCCCGCGAGCAGGGCACGGTCCGTGTCCAGTCCGGGGGTGAGTCTGGCCAGGAGAGCGCTCAGGGCCGCCACCTCGGTGGTATGGTGCCACACGGCGTGCATTCGGCTGGTAAGCACAGATGACGAGCTGGTGAACAATTGCTTCATGGTGATGCTGATCACGAGATTGCGGGTCTGGGCCAGTCCCAGGCGCATGATTGCTGCGCGCAACGTGGTGGTGGGGGAGGTGCCGCGATAAAGCGGGCTGTTGGCAGTTTGGATCATGCGGGCTGCCAGGGGCGGATCCACCTGAATGATCCGGGCCACGTCTTCGGCCGTTTTGCCGTCGTCCTGAACCGCGTCGCGTACGCGCAGGGCGATGTCCGGCATGCTGGGGATAGCCAGGGTGTCGGCTTCGTAAGCCTGATGGAGTTTGAGGAACAAAACGCTTTCACTGTCGCCGTCGCTGACGTCTATGCTGTTGGCGGTGGCGTCGGGCGCTGCCACCGCATTGAGCTGGAAGTTCAAGGCGTCTTCGTTTATGCGCAGCAAGCGGGCCGGGGTGCGGGTCCTGGCCACCACCGAGCGCGGTTTTTCCGGGCTGATGGGCCCGGCTGCCTGAGCGCTCCCCCCCTTTACCAGTTCGGTATGGCCAGTGCGGGAAAGCAATTCGATTTCGCCTTCGATGAGGTAGAAACTCCACGGATCGTTGTGGCCAAAACGAAACAGTGTTTGGCCGGCTTTGACTTCGTCTACGAATGACTGTTGCGCCAGCTCCCGCAGGCCAGCGCCGTCCAGGCGGCGGAGGGGATCGAGGTGAGAGAGCAACTGTGGATCGACCATCAGACTTGTTTTCCCGGAAAGCATACCGCCTCTCTTAACGGCCTGGGATTGAGAAAACTGGAGCATGGCGCAGGGGGGTGGCGCGGGCGAATAAATTTGGTGCGGGAGAAACCCCTCATACAGTACACTTGGGTCGCGATGAGAATTCTGCTCAGTAACGACGACGGCTATCTTGCACCGGGACTGGCCGCTTTGGCGGAGGCGCTCTCTACCATAGCCAGCGTGACCGTGGTCGCACCGGACCGCAATCGCAGCGGGGCCAGCAACTCCCTCACTCTGGATTTTCCCATCCGCCCCAGCCGCGCCGTCAACGGTTTCATTTATGTGGACGGCACGCCCACGGATTGCGTACACCTGGCCATTACCGGCTTGCTGGATCACGAGCCCGATATGGTGTTGTCGGGCATCAATGCAGGCGCCAACCTGGGCGACGACGTGTTGTATTCCGGCACGGTTGCGGCGGCCATGGAGGGGCGCTTCCTGGGTCTTCCCGCCGTGGCCTTGTCGCTGCTGGGTGCCGAGCCCAGGCACTATGGCACCGGTGCCAGGGTGGCCCTGCAGCTGGTGGAGCGCCTGCAGCACGAACCCCTGCCGGCGGACACCATACTCAATGTCAATATTCCTGATCTGCCCTGGGAGGCACTGCAGGGGTTTGAGGCGACCCGCCTGGGCCACCGGCGCAAGGCCGAGCCCGTGATTCGCGCCGAGGATCCCCGCGGCCGCGATATCTACTGGGTGGGGCCGGCCGGTCCGGAGGAAGATGCCGGCCCCGGCACGGACTTTCATGCGGTGCGGCAAGGCCGGGTGTCCATCACGCCCTTGCAGGTGGATCTGACCCGCTACGCGGCCCTGGAGCAGGTGTCCCACTGGGTGAAAGGCATGTCGGATTCATGAGCCATTGGCGTGGCATCGGCTTCACTTCCCAGCGGGCGCGGGACCGTCTGGTCCTGGGTTTGCGGGATGCTGGCATCTGCAATGAGGCGGTGCTGGAGGTGATGCGGGTGACGCCCCGCCATTTGTTTGTGGATGAGGCCCTCGCCAGCCGCGCCTATGACAACATCGCCCTCCCCATCGGTCTGGGGCAGACCATTTCCCAGCCCTACACCGTGGCCCGCATGACACAGTCCCTGTTGGAAGGCGGCCCTGCCCGGCGGGTGCTGGAAATTGGCACGGGTTCAGGTTATCAGTGCGCCATACTTGCCCAGCTCCTGCCGGAGGTGTACACGGTGGAGCGCCTGGCGGAGTTGGTGGCCCAGGCCCGCCGGCGCTTCCACAGCCTGCGACTGCGCAACATCCGGATCCGCCACGGTGACGGCACCCAGGGGTGGCCGGAGCAGGCGCCCTTCGACGCCATTTTAGCCACCGCCGCTCCTGAATGCGTGCCCGCGCCTTTGCTGGAGCAGTTGGTGCCCGGCGGGCGGCTGATTATCCCGGTGGGCCAATCGGGGCAGCAGCGGCTGGAAGTGTACACCCGCACGGCCGAGGGATATGAACGTGACATATTAGAGGCGGTGAGCTTCGTGCCCATGCGCAGCGGAGGAGAATAATGCGGGTTTTTTCGGCGTTGTACGAGCGGGTGATGAAATGGTCGGAACATCGCCACGCCCCCTGGTATCTGGCGGGGTTGAGCTTTTCCGAGTCATCGTTTTTCCCCGTTCCGCCGGACGTGATGCTGGCGCCCATGGCGCTGGCCAGGCCGGCGCGTGCTTGGCACTACGCGGCCTTGACCACCGCAGCATCGGTATTGGGCGGGGTAATCGGCTATCTGATCGGGGGGTTCGCCTTCGAGGCCATCCAGCCCTGGCTGCAGGACAGCCAGTACTGGCCCGCCTATCAGCAGGCGCGGGAATGGTTTGATAAGTGGGGGGTATGGGCCGTATTGGTCGCCGGATTTTCCCCTATTCCTTACAAGGTCTTCACCATCGCTGCCGGTACAGTGGCCATGCCCATGCTGCCCTTCATCATGGCCTCGGCGATGGGCCGGGGGGGGCGCTTCTTTCTGGTGGCCGGTCTGATGCGTTGGGGAGGGGAGCGCATGCAAAAAACCTTAAAAAATTACATTGACCGGTTGGGATGGCTGGCGGTTTTGCTGTTGATAGGACTATATTTAACAGTTGGAGGGTGAGCAGCAAGGCGAAATCAACTGGTATGAGCGGTTTCCGGCCCCGCTGGGGGCCAGGCCGAAAACTATCAGGATGGTGGTGGTGTCGAATCGTGGCCGGGGTGGTGGCCGCCAGCGCAATGGTGGCGGCCTGCGGGAGCCATGTCCTTCATCGCGTCCAGCCCGGCGAGACCCTTTATTCGATCAGCTGGCGGTATGGGGAGGATTACCACGAAGTGGCTGCCTGGAATGGATTAGCACCGCCGTACATCATACGACCGGGGCAACTGTTGCGCATCGCGGCGCCCACGCCCGCCAGCGCCATTCCCCCGTATCCCGTCTCTCCACCGGCGCCCGCCGGGCGGCCGCAGTCCCCAAAGCGCGAAACATCCTCTGCTGCCCCTGCGGCAGTCCCCCGTCCCGCGCCGCCGCCCAAGGTGGCGACATTGCGGCAGTCGCTCCGCCCGTCCCCGGCGCGGGAGCTGCGCTGGAGCTGGCCCACGCGGGGCAAACTGTTGCATGCCTATTCTCCTGCCAAACCCGGCGGCAAGGGCATTGACATCGGTGGCCGCCCCGGGCAGGCCATTCGCGCCGCCGCGCCTGGGCGGGTGGTGTACGCCGGCAGCGGCCTGCGCCAGTACGGCAAGCTGATCATTATCAAGCACAACGAGAATCTACTCAGTGCCTACGGGCACAATCAGATGTTACATGTCCATGAGGGCGATCAGGTCAAGGGTGGGCAACATATTGCGGATATGGGAACCAAAGGCAACCGCAAGGCCTTGCTCCATTTCGAGATCCGTTACGACGGCAAGCCTGAAAATCCCTTGCGTTATCTCCCGGCCACTCATTGAGGAGAATTAAATATTGTGAATTATTAAAAAGTCAGGCGTTATTCTTCTTGTAATTTCTCATATGCCAAAGCAATCTGTTACCACAGCGCAGTTAGTGGAAAGGAGGTCTTCATGCGTAATTATGAGGAATCGGTATCCTTCGAAGACGACGGCACGCTCGAACCCACGGAAAAAGTGTGGGAGGGGGATACCACGCGCAGCGGGAGACGGACCAGCAGCTCAAAAGAAGACACGGCGGCCATGGATGCCACCCGGCTGTACTTGAGCGAAATCGGCTACACACCCTTGTTGTCAGCCCAGGAAGAGGTCTACTACGCGCGTCTTGCCCAAAAGGGCGACGAAAAAGCGCGCAAGCGCATGATAGAAAGCAATCTGCGGCTGGTGGTGAAGATCGCCCGCCACTACGTTAACCGCGGCCTGGCACTGCTGGACTTGGTGGAGGAAGGCAATCTTGGCCTCATGCGGGCCGTGGAGAAATTCGACCCGGAACGGGGCTTTCGTTTTTCGACCTATGCCACCTGGTGGATACGCCAGACCATCGAACGGGCCTTGATGAACCAGACCCGGACGGTGCGGCTGCCCATTCACGTGGTGAAGCAGCTCAATGCCTACCTGCGTGCCTCACGGCGTCTGGCGCAACGTCTGGACCACGAGCCCAACCCGGAGGAAGTCGCGGAAGTGGTGGAAAAAACCCCTGCCGAAGTCAAACAGGTGCTCCACCTGGGAGAGCGGGAACTCTCCATCGACGCGGCCACGGGTCAGGAGCGCTCGCTGCTCGACACCATTGCCGACGAAGCCCGGGACGATCCCAGCGACGCCCTGCAAGAGGCCGACGTGGCCGCCTGCATCGAAGTGTGGCTGGGTGAACTCAATGACAAACAACGCGCCGTGGTGGAAAGCCGCTTTGGTTTGCGGGGCCAGGACGCCGCCACGTTGGAACAGGTGGGCCTGCGGATCGGCGTCACCCGGGAGCGTGCCCGCCAGATCCAGGTGGAAGCCTTAAGCCGTCTGCGTCAGATACTGGAGAATCAAGGGGCAACCTCGGATACGTTGCTGAGTTAAAACCTGCCGGGAGTGAAAACGATGGCGCGACGGGGCCTGGGGCCGCTTCGCGCCATCGCTATTTTGATTCCGAGTGCATCGGGTTTCAGAATGAATCGGCTGCAAGGGCGTGCATTGGGCCGTTGCAGCAGAAAGGGTGGTGAGAAATGCAGGTAGTCATGACATGCGCCCCAACATCATGACCGCCTGACCTCGCCAGAACCTCTGACAGGTGACAGGCTCCTAGATCATGCACAGCGCTGCCGCCACCCGGCGCCCGTCACCCATCAAAATATTATAAGTGCGGCAGGCCGCGGCCGTGTCCATGACCTCGTATCCGATGCCCGCTTCCAGCAGTGGCGCCAGCACATCCGGCGCCGGCCACAACAGGCGGGCCCCTGAACCCAACAAGACCACTTCCGGCTGCAGTTCAAGCAAGGCCTGCATATGGCCGGCTTCCAGCTCGGGCACCGAGCGGGGCGGCCAATTCCTGAGCAGATGGGTCGGTGTGACAATCACGCTGCCGGTAATGACTTCCTGTTTGACGCGCGTACCGTGTGGCCCCGGGCCGATGGCATCCAGCGCCTCCGGGGCCGTGTCATGGGCATTCCACGGCAGCGTAACGGTAATCTGCCCCGCAGCATAAGCGCGAATCGTGTATTCGTGGGGATGGGTTTCTAGATTGAACTGCATGGTCCGGCCCCTGGAATCGACGCCGTAGTGTAGCAGGAGCGGGCGCCTCTGGCTCCATTTGAGCCGGGCCTGGCGGTGAGGGGGCATCCGGCCCTGACGCCCGACAAAACCGGCGAACACGTGCTACAACATCTGACCACGCTCGGCCACCCGCTTGAGCAAGGCGCGACGCAATACCGCCGGCCCCGTCTCGCCCTGGGCCACAACAACCAGCAGGCTGCGCGGCGTGGCAATGAGTACCGCTTTGCCGTCCTCGAACTCCACCAGCCCGTCGAAATGGTCTGCCTCACCGAACGCGGCCCTCGTTTTCGCCAAGTGGGCAGCAATCTGTTCTCCCACCGACGCCACCGTCCCGGTGGTCGACATGGGGGCCCTGCTGCTGAGTTGTCCGCTGCGCCGGTCCACCACCAGCGCCGCCTTGACATCGCTGATCAGCAGCAGCCCATGAAGAAAGGCACTCTCGGCCACCCGGTCCCGGCCGCGCAGGCCGCAAGCCAGTGGCGGCGCGGGTGCTGGAGTACCCGCCCGCGGCGGCTTCGTGGCGTCGGCGCCATTGCCGCTGGCGTGTTGCGTGCCCCCCTGGCCGGTGGCCGGGGGAGTGGTTGTGGCCGGTGTAGAAACTTCTGGCGGCGGTTCGCCTTGCGGTTTTGCCAGAGACGCCGTTGCAGAGGCCGGGGCGGGGGTCTTCCTCCGCGCCGCCTTGGGGCGTTCCGCCAGTTTGCGGTGGGTGCCCAGCAGAAAAAACACGATCAGGACCACGGCATTGGGCAAGGTGATAATGCCCAGGCCATTGAGCCAGATCGCCTGGGTGTTGGGCAGGTGACCGAAGTAGAGCACCCAGACGAAGCAGTCAAAGGGGCGGTAAAGATGCCCGAACAGGGGCTCACCCAAATCGCTGCTGTAGCCGAATTTATACGCCGTATATTGGGTGGCGGCCCACAACGAGGCCAGCAGGGTGAGGCTGCCCAGCACAACAAACTTAATAAACCCAGCGCGCGGAAGCATTGTAATTATCCTGGCGTATGTGGGAAAAGAACCGCTGCGCCTGGCCCGTCGATGGCCTCTGGCAGGCGGGGCGCCATGCCGCTCAATTCCCTTTGTTGATTTTCGCCAATTTATCGTCCGCCACCATTATACTCCTGAACGGCCTCCGCCGTAGAGAATTTCTGGCCGAACCTCTCCCTGTTCCGTCGTTCCCCGGGAAGGTGCGAAGCAATACACATCCGTATCGGCGTCTTCGGCGGGCGGCCGGAATGGTTTCAACGCCCGTATTGCGTCCCCACTGTGAAGGAAATCAGTGCCGCTTGTGCACGGCAACATGCAGTCGGGCGTTTATCGGCCCCGCGAAGGCGGCCGGGCGGTGGGGCGCTGCGGGCCGGAGGAAGGTCTTCACTCCCGTTCCAATGGTCCTATTGATCTCACCGGCCGGGAATCGCCCGGTAGTTTTGGTGGATGTGGTGAAGGTTCTGCCAGCCCGTCGGGTTCAGATGGCGCAGACGCCGCCCTGCGGCGGACCTGAATTGTCGTTCTGAATGGGACATTGACACGCTATGGAGAGCTGGGTAATGTTCATCGGTTCACCCGCTGGAACGGGTTGGCCCGTCTGGCTGCGCTGGCGGCAGATTTTTGAGTTTTATGGGTTTGGTGCCTTGCAAGACGAATTTCAAAGAATCAAGCGGCTGCCTCCTTATGTCTTCAACATCGTCAACGATCTGAAGGCCAAGGCGCGGGCGCGGGGGGAGGATATCGTCGATTTTGGCATGGGCAATCCCGACCAGCCCACGCCCAGGCATATTGTTGACAAACTGGTGGAAGTGGCCCAGCGGGGCGATACCCATCGCTATTCGGTGTCCAAGGGCGTTCCCCGGCTGCGGCGGGCCATTTGCCGCTGGTATCAGGACCGCTACCAGGTGGAGCTGAACCCCGAATCCGAGGCCATTGTCACCATCGGTTCCAAAGAGGGCCTCGCCCATCTGGCCCTGGCCACCATGGGGCCGGGCGATGTGGCCCTGGTGCCGAACCCGTCTTATCCCATTCACCCCTACGGCTTCGTCATCGCCGGTGCCGACATCCGCCACGTGCCGCTGGTGCCGGGTGTGGACTTCTTTGCCGAGTTGGAAAAAGCCATCAAGCATTCCTGGCCGCAACCCAAAATGCTGGTGTTGAACTTTCCCGGCAACCCCACCACCCAGTGCGTGGATCTGGCCTTTTTCGAAAATGTTGTCGCCATTGCCAGGGAACATGATATTTGGGTGATCCATGATCTGGCCTATGCGGACATCGTTTTTGACGGCTATCAGGCCCCGTCCATCATGCAGGTGCCGGGGGCCAAGGAGGTGGCGGTGGAGTTTTTCACGTTGTCGAAAAGCTACAACATGCCCGGCTGGCGGGTGGGGTTCATGGTAGGCAATCCCCAACTCGTGGGCGCCTTGGGAAGGATGAAGTCGTATCTGGACTACGGCATGTTCACCCCCATCCAGGTGGCCGCCATCGCCGCCCTGGAGGGGCCGCAGGACTGCGTCGCGGAAATCCGCGAGATGTACCGGGCGCGGCGTGATGTGCTCTGCAAGGGCTTGAATGCCGTGGGTTGGGAGATCGAGCCGCCCAAGGCCTCGATGTTTGTGTGGGCGCCCATTCCGGAGCGCTACCGGCATCTGGGTTCCCTGGAGTTTGCCAAAAAGCTGCTCAGCGACGCCAGGGTCGCCGTGTCCCCCGGCGTGGGTTTCGGGGAATACGGCGACGATCATGTGCGCATTGCCTTGATCGAGAACGAGCACCGTACCCGTCAGGCCATACGCGGTATCCGCGACATGTTCCGGCGGGACGGCGTGGTGGGTACGGGCGCAGACGTTCATCGCCTGCATGGGCCATAGGGAGAAGACATTGAATCCGGTAAAAATAGGATTGTTGGGGTTGGGCACCGTGGGTGCCGGCACGGCCACGGTGTTGCAGCGCAACGCCCATGAAATCGAGCGCCGCGCCGGGCGCGGTATTGTGGTGGCCCATGCCGCCGCCCGCAATCTGGACCGGCCCCGCAGCTGCGACACCGGCGGCATGCGCCTGACCGCTGATCCCTTCGAGGTGGTGAACGATCCTGAAGTGCAGGTGGTGGTGGAGCTGATTGGTGGCACCGATCCCGCTTTTGAGCTGGTGATGAAGGCCATGCAAAGCGGCAAACACGTGGTCACCGCCAACAAGGCCCTGATCGCCAGCCGCGGCAACGAGATTTTCGCCGCAGCCCGCGAACAGGGGGTGATGGTGGCGTTCGAGGCCGCGGTGGCCGGCGGCATTCCCATCATCAAAGCCATCCGCGAGGGGCTGGCGGGCAACCGCATCGAGTGGCTGGCGGGCATCATCAACGGCACCGGCAATTTTATCCTGACGGAAATGCGGGACAAGGGCCGGGACTTCGCCGATGTGCTTGCTGAAGCCCAGGCCCTGGGTTATGCCGAAGCCGATCCCACCTTCGACGTGGAAGGCATTGACGCCGCCCACAAGCTGGCCATTCTGGCCGCCATCGCGTTCGGTATTCCCCTGCAATTCGACAAGGTTTACACCGAGGGCATCAGCCACATCACCGCTGACGATGTGAACTACGCTGCCGAGCTGGGCTACCGTATCAAACACCTGGGGGTGGCCAAGCGCACGGCCGAGGGTATCGAAACCCGGGTGCATCCCACCCTGATTCCCCAGCGTCGCTTGATTGCCAATGTGGACGGCGTGATGAACGCCGTGTTGGTCAAAGGCGATGCCGTGGGCCCCACCTTGTACTACGGCGCCGGCGCGGGCGCCGAGCCCACCGCCTCGGCGGTGGTGGCCGATATCGTGGACGTGGTGCGGGCCCTGACCGCTGATCCTGAAAACCGTGTGCCTCATCTGGCCTTCCAGCCCGACGCCCTGGCCGACACCCCGGTGCTGCCCATGGCCGCCATCGAAACGGCTTACTATCTGCGCCTCAGCGCCGTGGACCGGCCCGGGGTGTTGGCGGACGTGACCCGTATCCTGGCCGAGCTGGATATCAGCATCGAAGCCATTATCCAAAAAGAGTGCCTGGCCGATGCCAGCGCCGTCCCCGTCATCATGCTCACCCACCGCGTGCGCGAGCAGCGCATGAACGAAGCCATTGCGCGCATCGAGGCGCTGGCGGCCATCTGCGCGCCGGTGATGCGCATGCGGGTGGAGTACTTGGACAAAACGTGAATGCTCCACCGGGCTAAAGCCGGTGGATTCATGTTCTGGCAATACGCCGGATTGAGCGGCCGTAGTGCCGATTGTCCCCTCTCCCAAGACTGGGAGAGGGTTAGGGAGAGGGTTCAAGTGTCAACCTCGGCGTATGTTCACCCCTCACCCCGTCCCTCTCCCCTTGAGGGGAGAGGGGGTGAAAGCAACGATGCCGCCTAAAGGTGGGGGATTTACTGATCCCCCATCAAAGACATCAAAGCGCAAAGAACGCAAAGCGCGCGCGGCCTGTACGCTGGTTTCTTGGTGGGTTCGGCGCTCGTTGCGTTTGAGAAGTTACAGTCAGGAGATCATCAATGCCCTTCCGTTCCCGTTACACCGGCCTCATCGACAAATACCGCGACCGCCTGCCGGTACACGATGACACCCGTATTATCAGCCTGGGCGAAGGCAACACGCCGCTCATTCGTTTGAACAATATCCCGCGGGAACTGGCTAAGGATATAGACATCTACGTCAAGTACGAAGGCCTCAATCCCACCGGCTCGTTCAAAGACCGCGGTATGACCATGGCGGTCACCAAAGCGGTGGAAGAGGGCAGCCGGGCCGTGATCTGTGCCTCCACCGGCAATACGTCTGCCTCGGCTGCGGCCTATGCGGCGCGGGCGGGCATCACTGCCTTTGTGTTGATCCCCGAAGGCAAGATTGCGCTGGGCAAGCTGGCCCAGGCCATGATGCACGGCGCCGTGGTGTTGCAGATTGAAGGCAACTTTGACGAAGGCATGCGCCTGGTCAAGGAAGTGGGCGAAGAGGCGCCCGTGACCATCGTCAACTCCATCAACCCCTTCCGCCTGCAGGGCCAGAAAACCGCAGCCTTTGAAATCATCGAAGAGCTGGAGTGCGCGCCGGACTACCACTGCCTGCCGGTGGGCAATGCCGGCAACATCTCGGCCCACTGGATGGGCTATTGCGAATACTTTGAACACGGCATCGTCAACAACCGTCCCGTCATGGTGGGCTATCAGGCCGCCGGCGCGGCGCCCTTTATTCAGGGCGGCATGGTTGATCAACCTGAGACCGTGGCCACCGCCATCCGCATCGGTCACCCCCAAAGCTGGGACAAGGCCTGGGCGGCGCAAAAAGAGTCCCGGGGTTGGTTCAGTGCCTTGAGCGATGAAGAAATACTCGCCGCCCAGGCCCTGTTGGCGCACAAAGAGGGCGTGTTCTGCGAGCCGGCCTCGGCGGCGTCGCTGGCGGGCGCTTTGCGCGATATCAGGGCCGGCAAGATCGGGGAAGGGTCGAAAGTGGTGTGTACGCTGACGGGTCACGGTTTGAAGGACCCGGACATCGCCATTCAACAAGGCGGCGGCAAGGTGCAGACGGTGGCGGCGAAGCGGGAGGCGGTGCGGGATGCGATTGTGGGGCATATTGCCGTGTAGACGCGCGTTTCTGCGATTGTTCGCGGCAGCCTCACATCTTCAATGACTTGTCGTCATTGAAGATGGCGGTGCAGGGTTGCCCGCGAAATACGGGCGCCATTGTGCGAAATGGCTGGTATTTCGCGGGCTCGCATTGACTTGCGCCAATGGCGGCACATCCCTGCGCCGCGCTATTAACCCGACAATCCTAATTGCCGGGTTAATAATCAAGTTTCTGACGATGGTTTTCCAGGGCGATGGAAAAGACGGGCAGAAACCGCCCGGCGATGCTGTCCGACTCCCTTTGCCCAATAGCCCGTCCCCCCGCCGCGCGATAAAAAGCCGCTGCATTCGGATCCCCCTGAATGATAAGCACGGACGCACCCCGCTCCGCCGCCTTGCGCTTCGCATCTTCGATCAGGGCGCGGCCATAGCCTTGGCCGATGTGCTTTGGTTCCACAAACAAGGCTTCCAGTTCCATCTCTGCCGGCGAGAGCGGTTCGAGCGCGTAAAAGCCGATGACCGTGCCGTTGACTTCAACGACGGAGAATTGAAAGTATTGTGAACCGATCTGTTCGGCGCTGTAAGTGAGTTCGTCCCGGCAAGCCGCCAGGAACGCCGCCGAATAACCCCAATGTGCCTTGGAGCGGCAGGCCAGGGCGCTCAGTGTTTGTGCTTCGTCAGGACGTGCCGGGCGAATGGAGTATGGCGCGGGTGTCATGGTGCGCTCCGAAGCGGGTCTGCCGCGGGTGAATCACCAGGCGCCGCTGTGGTTCGTTGCCTTCGCTTTCCGCCACCAGTTGATGGCGGGCGACGATGCGGTGTTGCAGCCTGCGCAGGGTGGCGGGGCGGGGTTTGAGCGTGACGATGAGCTGCTGCGCCAGCACTCAACGCCACAGCGCTTCCGGGAAAGCACGTCTGCGGCCGGCGGCCCGGATCCGGCACGATTTCCAACAGCCCGTCCAAAGGATAGCGATAGCGGTCAAGGGCATGGCGCAGTGCGGAGGGCAGCGTGGTGGTGAGCAGCGTTGTGTCGTCGCAGCGGCTGGTGGTGTTCATGGCGGAACGGGCCTTGCCCGGCTTTGCACGGTGATCAGGATATCGTGGGAATATGGGCAAGGCCGGGGATGAAATCAAGGAAACGACAAACGTTTCAGCAGAAAATCCCGTGCCGGTGGCCCCGGCTTGAATTGCTCACCGGGCTGTCGTAGCCTCTGCCCCTGGGGTGTGCCTGCCCCCGTTGTCTGGTACCAATCAATAATCAACCAAAGGATGGGATGGACATGCCAGTAGTCATGAGGAAAGGGCCTGCCGTGTTGGTGGCCGCTGCCTGTGTTGTGGCGGCGTGGGCAGGAGCGCTGCAGGCGGAGACCTGTGTGGCCTTCGAAGCGAAGACCCGCACCAACAGCATTGATGTCACCCGCCAGCTGGGCGTCATCAAGCTGGAGCTGGCCGATGAGCTGGAATTCAAAGGTGGCATGATGGGGGAGATCGAATCCATCGTCAATGAAACCACCACCGTTTTGAATCACACTCTGGCCTTTGGCCCGGCGGGGGGGATTTTTACCCAGGGGGATCAGGCGCAGATCGTCGGCCAGATCGATGCCTGCACCTTGGCGGCGGTGGAAAAGATTCATTTTGCCGGCGGCACAGGGCCGCTCGGCGCCCTGGCGCAGGGGGAGGGCGTTGCCGAGGGCACCTTGAACATTTGTACCGGAATAAACCGCTTCAAAGTGCATGGCCGGCTGTGTGGTGACACCAGTGCCTTGCCGGCCCTGAAGGGTACCGACGGATGACGCGGCGGACAGGCCTCTGCTCACCGTCGTTGCGCTGACAAGGAACCGTCCTTGAACCCGGCCCGGGGGGATGGCCAGTTTCGATCTTCAAGGCGCTTTTCAGCGCGCCCGCCAACTGGCGGCGGCGGGGGTGCGGGGGCGCTACGCACCCAGTCCTACAGGTGAACTTCATCCCGGCAATTTGCGTACGGCCTTGTTGGCGTGGTTGCAGGCGCGGCTTGCCGGGGGCCGCTTCGTGCTGCGCATGGAGGACCTGGACCGGCCGCGCACCCGCCCGGGCTGTGCCGACCTCATCCTGGAGCAGCTGGCCTGGCTGGGGTTGGAGTGGGATGAAGGACCGGACAATGGCGGGCCGGTGGGGCCTTATGTGCAGTCTGCCCGCGATGAGATCTACGAAGCGGCGCTGAGCCGTTTGCACGAGCAGGGGCTGTTGTTTGCCTGTTATTGTTCGCGCAAGGACATCGCCCAGGCAGCGGGGGCGCCCCACGGCCGGCCCGGAATCTATCCCGGAACCTGCCGCAATGGGTCGCCGGCGGCGGAGCCGGGGGGCCGGCCTCCGCCTTCCTGGCGCTACCGCGTGGGTGTGGGAAAGGCCAGTGTGTGGGATGAGCTGGCGGGGTGGGTTCAGCAGGACATGCGCACGGAGATGGGTGACTTCGTGCTGCGCCGCTCTGATCGTTTGTTTGCCTACCAACTCGCCGTGGTGGTGGACGATGCCCTGATGGGTATTACCGATGTGCTTCGCGGCGCCGACTTGCTCGACTCCACGCCCCGTCAGCGGGTCCTGTACGAGGCTTTGGGCTGGCCCGTGCCGCGCTTTTGGCATGTGCCCCTGCTGCGGGACAGGGAAGGGAACAGGATGGCCAAGCGCGACGGCAGCGTGTCGTTGAGCCGCTTGCGGGAACAGGGGCAGTCGCCCGCTGACGTGGTCGGCGACCTGGCTGCCGGCCTGGGTCTGGTGCCCGAAGGTGCAAGCTGCAGCGCCGGCGAACTGTTGCAGTCGCTCAGCCTTGAGACCTTGCGCCAAAAACTGGCTGCTGCGCTGCGCGCCGATCTGCGGCGGGCGGACAGCTAAACTCAAAACGTATATCATGTCCGCCTTGGATTTTGCCTGAAAACACCGAAGCTTCCGCAGGCCACTGCGGGAGCGCCATACGAGGAACAGCCGTATGCAACATTCACCTGAGCACTGGTCCGCGGTCTGTCATTTGGATTTCGGCGAACATGGCGCTTTGGTCGTCGTGCAACACAGCGGGGGTTATACCGAGGTCAGACCCGTTGCTGCGGGGCCTGCCACCGGGCTGGAGCGGTCACGCCGGCCGCGGATTGTCGGCATGCACGGTGGCAGCGGGGAAGTGTTGTTGTGGAATCCGGTGGACGGCCGTGTCAGCAAGACAAGGCAGATCCCCGCCGACGCCGTGTTCGCGTATGCCTATGTTGACTCCAACACCGGCACCTATTGGATGGTGGAAGATGGCGACAAGGACAAAGGCGAAGATGACGTCGTATGTGATGGTAGCGGCTCGTATGTGACCGTGGTGCGCCCCCTTGCCGAGGGCGCGCAGGTGTTGGCAGCGGTGTGCCTGGGACGCGGCCATCATGTGCCGTGTTTCGTGCGGCCGTTTGAGGGGCGCGGTGACATCCCGCGGCGTGCTTTCGTCAGCAACCTGCTGGACGGCACGGTGCATGTTTTGGGCAATGATCCCGGTGATGCGGCCACATACCTTAAAGTGCTGGAGACCATCAACCTGTGCCAGGCTGAAAAAGAAGCGGGTGTAACGG
>DRLM01000115.1 GCA_011375345.1 Gammaproteobacteria bacterium | reverse complement strand
TCGCCACCGCCACGCCGGTGAACACCTGATGCGTAACACCCGAAAGACGCGCCAACATGGCCAAACCGTCGGCGCGGTCGCGGGGTTTTCCCAGCACGGTCTTTCCCAGCACCACGGCGGTATCGGCCCCCAGCACGCAGGCGTTTTCGCCGGGTGGACAGCGGGCCAGTCCGGCGCGGGCCTTGTCGGCGGCGAGGCGCAGCACGTAGTCGCCGGGCGGCTCGCCGGGAAGGCGGGTCTCGTCCAGAGCAAGGCGCAGTGTCGTGAACGGCAGTCCCAGCACGGCCAACAGCTCCCTCCGCCGGGGCGAGGCGGAAGCCAAGTACAGCGTGGGCGGGCGGCGGCTCATGCCCGGTGGTAGGGATGGCCCTTGAGCAGCGACCAGGCCCGATAGAGCTGTTCGGCCACGATGAGGCGCACCAGCATGTGGGGAAAAGTGAGGGGGGAGAGGGACCAGCGCAGCTCCGCCCGCGCGACGCAAGCCGGCGCCAGGCCCTCCGGCCCGCCCACCAGCAGAGCCAGGTCACGGCCGTCCTGCAGCCAGTCTTGCATCGCTGCGGCCAGTTGTTCCGTGGACCAGCCCCGGCCGGTGACGTCCAGGGCGATCACCCGCGCGTTTTTGGGGACAGCCGCCAGCATGCGCCGGCCCTCGTCTTCCCGCGCCCGCAGGGGATTGGTGTTTCTGCTGCGCCGGCCCAACGGAATTTCGTGCAATTGCAGGCTGCATTCGGGCGGCAAGCGGGTGGCGAACTGGTCGAAACCCTGAACCACCCAAGGCGGCATGCGGGTGCCGGCGCTGATGAGGTGCAGGCGCATCAGCTTTGCGTGGCGCTTTGCTCCCGGGCCGGTTCGCCCACGGTCCACAGTTTTTCCAATTGGTAGAACTCGCGGGTGCGCGGCACCATCACATGCACCACGGCATCGCCCAGATCCACCAGGATCCATTCCGCTTCCCGCTCCCCTTCCACGCTGAGGGGACGACAACCGGCAGCCTTGGATTTTTCAATGACGCTGTCTGCCAGCGCCTTCACATGACGGGTGGAGGTGCCGCTGGCGATCACCATCAAATCGGTGATACTGGTGAGGGAACGCACATCCAGCACGCGTACGTCCGCGGCTTTCAAATCCTCCAGCGCGTCCAGTATCAATTGTCTGAGTTCGTCGGTCTGCATATGCCTTTTCTACCTGGCGCCTGTGTCATAAAGGCCGGTGTCACGAATGTAGGCCAACACGGCATCCGGCAACAAATAGCGGGGACTCAGCCCCGCCGCCAACAGCGCGCGGATGTGCGAGGCGGAAATGTCCAACTGGGTGACTTCTGAGTAAAACACTTTTCCCGCAGGCGTGGCGCGAAGCGCTGTCCCGGAACTGACGGTGCGCGCCCGGCTCCATCGCGCCATCTCGCCTGATCCCGGGGGCGACCAGCCGGGTCGGTGGGTCACCACAAAATGACACAAGCCCGCCAGCGCCTCCCAGCGATGCCACTTTGGCAGGCCGAGGAAGGCATCCATCCCCAGAATCAGCGCTAAAGGGATTTCACCGCCCAGCTCGTGCCGCAGCGACTGGAAGGTGTCCACCATGAAGGACGGCCCCTCGCGCTCCAGTTCGCGCCGGTCCAGCACCAGCCCCGGCTCATCCGCCAGCGCCAGCTCCAGCATGGTCCGACGCTGCTCAGGCGACGCCCGCGGCGATTCGCGATGGGGCGGCGTGCGGCAGGGCATCACCCGCACCTCGTCCAGCTCCAGCGCCTGCAGCACATCCAGCGCCGGCCGCAAATGACCGAAATGCACGGGATCGAAGGTGCCGCCTAGGATGCCGAGCATGGAAACAGGCTCAAGCCGCAAGTCTTTTTCGCGCCACCCTTGCGACCTGCCGCTGGAGCCCGGTCACTGCTTGATATTACCGTCACCTAACACAATGAATTTCTGCGCGGTCAGCCCTTCCAAACCCACCGGGCCGCGCACGTGGATTTTGTCAGTGCTGATGCCGATCTCCGCCCCCAGACCGTATTCAAAGCCGTCGGCAAAGCGGGTGGAGGCGTTGACCATCACCGAACTGGCATCCACTTCCCGCAGGAAGCGGCGGGCGCGCGTGTAATCTTCGGTGACGACGGCCTCGGTGTGGCGGGAACCGTGACGGTCGATATGGGCCATGGCCGCATCCAGATCCGCCACCACGCGGATGGAGAGAATCGGCGCCAGATATTCTGTGTCCCAGTCTTCATCGGTGGCGGCCTTGGCGGCGGGAATCAACTCGCGGGTGCGGGGGCAGCCACGCATTTCCACGCCTTTTTCCTGATACATCCCGCCCAGCCGGGGCAATACCTGCTCCGCCACGCCCGCGGCCACCAGCAAGGTTTCCATGGTGTTGCACACGCCGTAACGCTGGGTTTTGGCGTTGAAGGCGATGGCAACGGCTTTGTCCGGGTCGGCCTTGTCGTCAACGTACACGTGGCAGACGCCGTGCAGATGTTTGATCACCGGCACCGTGGCCTCGCCGCTGATGCGCTCGATCAGACCCTTGCCACCCCGCGGCACGATCACGTCCACGTGGTCTTTCATTGTGATAAGGGCACCCACGGCGGCGCGGTCGGTGGTCGCCACCACCTGCACCGCATCACCGGGCAGGCCCGCCTGCTCCAAACCGGCGTGCACACAAGCGGCGATGGCCTGATTGGAATGCCGGGCCTCGGAGCCACCGCGCAAAATGGCGGCATTGCCCGATTTCAAACACAGGGCCGCGGCGTCCGCCGTCACATTGGGACGAGACTCGTAAATGATGCCGACCACCCCCAGCGGCACCCGCATCCTGCCCACCTGGATGCCGGAGGGGCGATAGGCCATGTCGGACACAGTGCCCACCGGATCGGGCAGCGTGGCAATCTGGCGCAGCCCCTCGGCCATGGCGGCGATGCGCCCGGGATCGAGCATGAGACGGTCCAGCAGGGCCGCGTCCAGCCCCTGAGCCTTGCCGGCGTCCAGGTCCTGGCGGTTGGCCTCCAGCAACGCCGCTTCATTGGCGTGCAGGGCCTCCGCCATGGCCAGCAACGCGGCGTTCTTGGCGTGGGTGGACGCTGTGTTCATCAAGCGGCTGGCGGCGCGGGCCCGGCGGCCCACTTCGTTCATGTATTGGTTGACGTCCGTCATGATGGCGATCTCAAAATGCGGGGCACACACGGCGCACCGGTTTTTGCTGTGGCACCAGGCCTAGGCGCGGACAAGGTGATGTCAACACCTCTGGGGTGAAATCAAGGCCATGATACGCAGTGCGTGCCCTATACCTGCTTCAATAGTCTACCCACATATACATTGGACTCTCCCTATCTCCCCAAGCACTACATGCGTTCTCTCCGAAAACATTAACCGTGTGGCCTTGCGCAGCAGCAGAAAGCAGCATCGCGTACATCGCCTTTCCTGTTTCTGAATTTAAAGAAAGCGCCCAATGATTGCCAACGGTGCTGCACGGGGGTGGATTGTTGTGTTGTCCTGCGGCAAACATGACCACGTTACCACTGTAGGCCATAAGATGTGTAACTTTACCTGAACTATCT
>DRLM01000114.1 GCA_011375345.1 Gammaproteobacteria bacterium | reverse complement strand
AGAAATAAACCGCTTGCGCCGCCAGGGTGTTCTTCAAGTCGAAATCAATGCGGCGGCCCGACTTGAATTTCAAACCTTGCCTTATGGCTCTGTTGGTGATGAATAACATGCCCCTCTCCTTTTGGCACTGTGGCGCGCACGCAGCTTCAGTATACCGCTGCGGCGATGCAGCAAAACCCAAAAAAACCGCGGCACCGTCCCCGCCCCGGCACACCCGCGCCCGCCGTCAGGGAAGCCGCCAGACGCGCCCCCGTGACGGGCTCAGGAATGAATACCGCGCTCCGATTCGGTCAGGCTGGCGCGAAAGGCGTGGCGCTCGAATATCCGCCGGGCATAGCGCCGCAGAGGACGGGCGTGGGCAGGCAGTTCCACGCCAAAGGCGGGCAGGCGCCACAGCAACGGCGCCAGGGTGTGATCCACCAGACAAAGCTCATCGCCCATAAAATACGGCCGTTGCTCGAACACGGGCGCGATCAGGGTCAAACCGTCGCAAAGGGCCCGCCGGGCCGGCGTACGCCGCTGTTCATCAGCGCAGCACAGCTCATCCAACAGGCTGTACCAGTCGCGCTCGATGCGGTGCATGTACAGCTTGCCGCGGGCCCGGGAAACGGGGTCAATGGGCATGAGCGGCGGATGGGGATAACGCTCGTCCAGGTACTCCATGATGATGGCGGCGTTGTAGAGCACCAGATCACGGTCCACCAGGGTGGGCACGCAGTGGTAGGGATTGAGTTCAAGCAGGTCCTCGGGAAGCTGGCCGCTGTCGCTGTCCACTTCCACGACATCTACGGTGATGCCCTTTTCGGCCAACACCAGCCGCACTCTCTGACTTTGCGGACAATCGCTGCCCGAATACAGCGTCATGATCGGTCTTCTACTGGCCAGGGCCGCCATGAGTTCTTTTCTCCGACAACGGTTTGAGAGCCCTTGCAGGCCCAGGCTGTGCTGGGCGTATCGACTGGAACGGCCGCCACCGCGGCGCCTCAGAAGGGGACCCGGGCCGGGCCCGCGGTGCCGCCCGGCCCCTCCCTGCCCGGCGCTGCTTTCGCGTCATCACAACGGCAGGGATTATACCCTATTCCCCCGGCGGCGTTTCAGGCCCGGCGCCCCGCGCCGGCCTCAAAACCCCCGCGCCTCCCGAATCCGCTCGTAGGCCGTGCGGATTTCGTGGGTGCGCTCGGCGGCCACTTTCATCATTTCCTCCGGCAGGCCCTTGGCCACCAGTTTGTCCGGGTGATGCTGGCTCATCAAACGCCGGTAGGCTTTTTTGACCTCGGCATCGCTCGCCTCGGGTGACACGCTCAAGACTTTGTAGGCCTCCGCCAGCGTGTCCGTGCGGCTGGCCCGGGCGCGGGAACCGAAACCACGGGCAGCGCCGATCATGGCCTCCAGCTGCTCGAACTCGGCGGCGGAAAAGCCCAGGCGCTGGCTCACCCTGAGCAGCAGCCGGCGTTCGGCAGGATCCATACGGCCGTCAGCCAGAGCCGCCTGCAGCAGAAGCTCCAGAAACATGCGCTCCAGATTGCGGCGACGCCTGACCTCGGTTTTGAACTGGTCGAGCACCTCATCAAGGGGGAAATCCGCGCGCTTGCCTTCGTTGAACAACCTGATGGCCGCCTGGCGCATCTCCTCGTTCAGGCCCAGCCGGTCCATCATGGCCTTGGCAATCTGGATTTCGTCCTCGGACACCCGGCCGTCGGCCTTGGCCACATGGCCCATGACGGAAAACAGGGCCGTAAAAAAGGCCGTCTGGACCCGTTGCTGCTCACCGGGGGCAAAGCCGCCCAGACCCAGGCTGTCCACCTTGCGGTCCAGGTTGTGGCCCAGGGCCGCGCCGATCAAGGCCCCCAGAGGCCCGCCCAACATCCAGCCGAACGCGCCGCCCAGCACCTTCCCCCACCAGCTCACGGTGATTCCCCTCTATGCGAGTTCTTCAGAAAAGAGCCATGGTACCACCACCCGCCGGGAAGTTGACAAACCAGAGGGGGCGGACCATTCTCAAAAGGCCGGGAAGGGAAGCCGGCGGAAAAGCGCGTAAGGATGGCCGAATCAGGAGGATCCAGGGGAAACCATGAGCATCAGCCCTCGTGAACTTGTCGCCGGCACGGTGGAAATCGCCTCGCTGCCAGAGGTGTTTTTGCGGGTCAATGAAATGATCGACAGCCCCCGCTACTCGGCGGCGGACATCGGCAAGGTGATCGGGCAGGACCCTGCCCTCAGCGCCAGGCTGCTCAAAATCGTCAACAGCGCCTTTTACGGTTTTCCGTCCCAGATTGACACCATCTCCCGGGCCATCACCATCGTGGGCACCCGCGAGCTGCGGGAGCTGATTCTCGCCACCTCGGTCATCAAGGTCTTCAAGGGGATTCCCAACGACTTGATCAATATGGACGAGTTCTGGGCCCACAGCATCTGCGCCGGCCTGGCAGCCCGCGCCCTGGCGGCTGAACGGGGCGAACGGGTGGTGGAGCGTTTTTTTGTGTCCGGCTTGTTGCACGACATCGGCGCCCTGCTGATCTACGCCAAGCTGCCGGAACTGGCGCGGGAGGCCCTGCTGCGGTCCCACCACCATGGCCTTCCCCTGCAAGTGGCGGAACAGGAAGTCATGAGTTTCGATCATGCCGCCGTGGGCCTGGAAATCCTGCGCAAATGGAAGCTGCCGGAACACCTGCAGGAAGTGGTGGCCTGCCACCACAATCCCTCCCGTTCCCTGAATTTCCCCCGCGACACCGCGCTGATTCACCTGGCCGACGCTATCGCCGACGTCATGAACAAAGGCACTTCCGGCGAAGAACGGGTGCGGCCCCTGGACGCCCAGGCCTGGCAGCTCGCGGGCCTGGACGAAAATTGCCTCAGCACCATCATCGAGGAAACCGAAAAGCGCTTCCAGGACACCTTGGAACTGATCCAGCCCTCGCCCTCCAAGGTCGCCAGCATCCACTGAGCCGCCGCTCAGCAGTCCGGCGCCCCGCCCCGCGGGGGCAGTGAGCATTGCGACGGCCGCCGCCCCAGCCACATCTGGTACAGGGAAATGAAAATCTGGGCCGCCAGGGACAGGCCCAGCACCGCGCCGGCGATCACCACCACCAGGGCGTAGTGATAATCCCATTTGGTCAAAAACCACGCCGCGATATCCACAAACACCGCCGCAAAAGGCGTCACCACCAACGTATTCTTGATCCCGCTGCCCAGGCAGCTCAGCCGGAAAATCATCCCCACTGCGAACACGATCAGGCCGATGCCGAACAAATGAATGTGCGACACCCGCACCAAGGACATGAGGGACATGCCGGTATCCACGTCAGCCACCTGGCGCACACCGTCGTAGGTGGAAAAATCGGGCAGGCCCAAGCCCGCCTTCTTGCTGTGGCACATCAGGCAGTTTTTTTTCAGGATGGGCTCAATTTTGGCGGCAAAAGCACCCTCACTGGCGCCGTCGCTGAGCCAGGCCACGATCTCCTGGCGCTCCTCACTGCCCAGATAAGCGGACATGGGGCCCCGTATGGCCGCCTCCAGGCGGGTGCCGCTGCGGTTGCCGTGGTAGCTGTAGGCGATGTCTTCCACCGACAAGCCCGGTTTCCCGTCGTGGCCCTGGTGGGTGTAGTACAACAAAATCAGGGCCATCAGGTAACCCACGCCCACCAGGAGCAAAAACCCCGAGTACAGCAGGCGTTCGCTGAAATCGCGCTCGGACAGCCAGTGACCATCGGGGGAAGGTCGTGTCGTCATAAAAAACCACCTTTCAAAACAGTGAATCTCAAAAAAGCGCCCGCGGCGGACCGCTGGCGCAGCCCAAGACCGGGGCCCATCAACATTGGGGTCCCGTTGGCCAAAGCCAAGGGAGGGCCCGACAGGCCCCAAGCGGCAGGAAGTCAGGCAGGATCGAGGAGCGCCACCCGGCGGCGCGCCCAGGGATACAGCAAGGATTTGTGCCAGGCCGGCTGGTAGTAGCGCCGCAGCCAGACCCGCACATCCCGGGCAGCGGCCACGCCCCGCAGAAAACCGCTGTAGCCGCCGTTGCCCAGGCGTTCGTAGAAATAGCGGTTCACCACAGCAGTGCGGAAGTACCCCTGCAGCACCCCCTCGGCCCACCGGCCATAGGCGGCCGGCTGGCCGTCCCGCAACGCCCGGGCGGCCTGCACCCCGGAGTGCATGGCGTATCGGATGCCAAACCCAAACAGCGCATCCTGAAAACCGGCGGCCTCCCCCACCCGCAGCAGGCCTGGAGGCGTAAGCGGCGCGGCGGGACCGAAAAAACCGGCGCCACCATAAAAACGCGGCCGCCGCATGGACAGGCCCACGTGGCGCTCAAAAAACGCCACCGTGCGGGCCAGGCACTCGCGCTGGCGGGTGAAATCCCGGAACAGGCAAGTGGCCACCACGCCCTCGCCGCCATGCACCAGCAGATAACCGTAGCCCTTGGGGGCCAGGGTATCGCTGGCCACGGCGTACACCCCGTCCGCCGCATCGGTCTGAAAAACGTATCCCACGGCGATGACGTTGCTGTGACGGGGCCCGGCGGCGACAATGCCACGGTCAAGCAGCGGTGCGGACTGCTGGAAACGGATGTCCACCCCCGCCTGCAGCGCCTGCGCCTTCAGGCCCTGATCCAGGGTTCCCGGCCCGCTGCCCCGGCGCAGCAAATAGAACATGGGCTCGCGGGAGCGGCACAGGTGGTCCCGCCCGTGGGGATCAAACACCACCAGCTCGCGGCACGGAATCAGGCCAAAATCAGGGCAAATGCCCCATCCCGCCAGCACGTCCAGCACATCTTCACGGGAAGTCCAGTTCTCCAGGCCCTGAAAATCGCCGTGAAAACGCCCGCCCACCTCAGCGCGGCGCTCGTACACCACCACCGGCAGGCCCCGCCGCGCCAGACAGATGGCCGCCGCCAGACCCGCCGGCCCGGCACCGGCGATTTCCACCGGCTCAGTCATCCAGGGCCCCCACCAGCCACTCGGCCGCCTGGGGGACATAATGGGCCACGCCTTCCAGCACCCCGGCGGCGTAGTGCCCGTTCATCCCCAGAAAACCGCCCTGGGCCACATAGAGGCGCGACATCAAGCCTTTTTCCTGCATCACCAGGCGTGCCTCACGGACCACCTCCGGCGCGGCATTGCGCACCAATACCGCCTGCAGTCCGCTGGTGAGGGCGGGCAGATCGTTGCCGCTGTCACCGGCGAATACGGTGTGTTCCTCGCCGAAACCCAGCTCAGCCATCAAAAACCGCACGGCGTGCACCTTGGTCGCCCGCGCCGGCAACACATCCAGCAAACCGCAATGGGCCTGCTCGTCCACACTCCAGATCAGGGCGGCGCGGATGTTTTCCGCCGTCAGGCGCTCGCGCATGGTACGAAGCAGCGCGTCGCGGTCCACCTCCAGCGGCGTGTAATAACTGAGCTTGAAGGTGTTCTGCCTGGCGGCCTCCTGGAGTCGGAGCGCGGGCAGGTCGCGAAACAAGGCGGCCAGGGCATCATGCTCGCGCCCGCGCCAGTCCGGCGCGATCGCCGCCGACCAGGCCTCCCACGGCGACCACTGGCCCTCCCGCGCGGTATAGATGGTGCTGCCCACATCACCCACGGCGAAATCAGGCACGGGAATGTGATAGTCCGCAACGGCCTCTTTGAGCAGCTGCAAATGCCGGCCGCTGACATACACCAGCGTCACCTCCGGCCGCGCCGCCAGGGCCCGGAACAGGGGCCGGGCGGGGGGGGACTCCGGCTGCCAGCCGTTGGGCAGCACCGTGCGGTCCAGATCCGTGCATAACAGCAATCGTGTGGGCATCAAAAAAGGGTTCCTTGTCCCGCTCCGCCGCCATGATAACCCGGCCGCGGCCGGACGCAAGGGTGCGGTCGGGCGGCAAGGCCCCTGGCCTTGCCGCCCTTGCCTCAGGCCCGCGCGGGCCGTTCCCGCGCGGAAATGCGAAAAAGCCGCCACGCGCTGGCACGTTGTCCGGGCCTGACGCCGCGCTATCTGCCTGCGCCTGAGCTATCTTTATTCCTTGTCTGACCCTGAGCTGGCCCTGTTGCCGGTCCGCAACAGGCCGCACAAGGATCGACAAGCGATTGCCACACCAACTCTGGAGGACTTCATTGTGCAAAGAAAAACTCTGACGGGCCTGCTGACCGGAAGTCTGTGCCTGCTTCCCCTTGCCGTAAACGCAGTGAATTGCGATCAACCCATATCGGGCGCAGTGAATGGATTCTATGCGCCGTCCCAGGGGGATGATCAGAGCTACGAGTACATTGAGTGCGTGTCCATCAGCCAGTCTGGCGCATGGGCATGCCCCACTCCCGGCACCGCCACGCCCTATTCCGATAACACCAACTTGCGTGGCACACCCGTGACCCACGAACTGGGAGGCAACGCGTTCAGCGTGAGACTGGTGCCTGCCTTTCCCCAGGGTACGGCATACGAAGAATCATGGAAAATCTGGATTGACTTCAATGACGACAAGGACTTCAACGACGACGGCGAAGAGGTGTTTTCCGGGGTGGCGACCGGGCCGGTAACAGCGCGCATCAACACCACTGGAAAGAACCCGCTGATGAACACCAATCTGCGCATGCGTGTTTCCATGGTGTACGCGCCCGGCGCCGGAGAAATCGTCTACCCCAACCCCAGGCTCTGTTACGTCACCACGATCTCGGGCTACAAAGTGCAATCCCCCGACAACAACATCCCCTGGGGCGAAGTGGAAGACTACTTCATCCAATTCGTCAATTGACCGCGGCCCCGGTTTTGGCTGCAAGCCGTATCCTCACCAGGAGCTGGGATGACGGGCTGATCGGTCTGATGAAAAATGCAGGTAACAATTGCATGTTATTGCATGTTGCGGTTTCAGCTTTAGAGGTACCTATGGATTAGGCGGTCCGCTCTACATCTCCACACTCAAGCCGTCCACTTTCTGAAACCCCCGCGGCAGTTTCATCCCGCGGCGGCCGCGCTCGCCGAGGTAATGCTCCAAATCGCGGCCTTTGAGTTTACGCCGGCGCTGGCCGGCGTGAACGACCAGCGTCGCGGTGGCTGGCAGCACGGTCACGGCGCGCACGGACTCGTCGCAGTCATCCGCTTTGGCGGCGGGAATGCCGATGATCTTGTTGCCCTTGCCTTTGGCCAGGACAGGCAGTTCCCGCACGGGAAACACCAAGAGGCGGCCTCGGGTGGTGACTGCCGCCAACAGATCGCATTCCCTGTCACGCACCGCCACGGGGGGTAGGACGTTGGCCCCTTGGGGCAAATTCAGCACGGCCTTGCCGGCTTTGTTGCGCCCTTGGAGATCGCCCAGACGCGCGATAAAACCGTAGCCGGCATCGCTGGCGAGCAGCCAGGTATCGTCCGCCTCGCCCATGAGGGCGCCGACGAAGACGGCGCCGGCGGGCGGCACGACGCGGCCGGTGAGGGGTTCGCCGTGCCCGCGGGCCGAGGGCAGCAGGTGGGCGGGGACGGCGTAGCTGCGGCCGGTGGAGTCGAGAAACACCACAGATTGATTGCTGCGGCCGCGCACGGCGGCGAGGAAGCTGTCGCCGGAACGGTAAGTGAGGGTGGCGGCGTCAATGTCGTGGCCCCTGGCGGCACGCACCCAGCCTTTTTCCGACAGCACCACGGTGACAGGCTCGCTGGGCAGCAGCGCGCTGTCGTCGAAGGCCCGGGCGGCAGGCACCGCGGCCTCGATGGGCGAACGGCGCGCATCGCCGTGTTTTTCCGCATCCGCCGCCAGTTCCTGGCGCACCAGGGTTTTGAGGCGCCGCTCGGAACCCAGGGTTTTTTCCAGTTCCTGCCGTTCCTGAGCCAGCGCTTGCTGCTCGGCGCGGATTTTCGTTTCCTCCAAACGGGCCAGGTGCCGCAGCTTGGTATCGAGGATGTAATCCGCCTGGGCACCACTGAGGTCAAAGCGCTGCATCAACACCGCTTTGGGTTCGTCTTCGCTGCGGATGATGCGGATGACTTCGTCCAGATTGAGAAACGCGACCAGCAGGCCATCGAGCAGATGCAGGCGTTGCCGCACTTTGTCCAGGCGGTATTGCAGGCGGCGGCGCACGGTGGTGATGCGAAACGCCAGCCACTCCAGCAGCAGCTCGCGCAGGTTTTTCACCCGCGGACGGCCATCAAGACCGATCATATTGAGGTTGACCCGGTAGCTGCGCTCCAGGTCGGTGGTGGCAAAGAGATGGGCCATGAGCGCGTCTTTGTCCACCCGCCTGGAGCGGGTGACGATGACCAGGCGGGTGGGGTTTTCGTGGTCCGACTCGTCGCGCAAGTCTTCCACCATGGGCAGCTTCTTGGTATTCATTTGCGCGGCGATTTGTTCCAGCGCTTTGGCACCGGACACCTGATAGGGCAAGGCGGTGATCACAATCTCGCCGCTGTCCTCCTCCCAGCGGGCCCGCTGGCGCACGGCGCCGGTGCCGCTCTGGTAGATTTTCAGCAACTCCGCGCGGGGGGTGACGATGCTGCCTTCGGTGGGGAAATCCGGTCCCGGCACATATGCGCACAACTCCTCCACCGTGGCCTTGGGGTGCTCCAGCAAATGGATGCAGGCGGCGGCCACTTCGCGGGCATTGTGGGGGGGGATGTCCGTGGCCATGCCCACGGCGATGCCGGTGGCACCGTTTAGCAAGACATTGGGCAGCCGCGCCGGCAGAACAACAGGCTCATCCAGGGTGCCGTCGAAATTGGGCTGCCAGTCCACCGTGCCCTGGCCCAGCTCCGCCAGCAACACCTGGGCGTAAGGCATAAGTCTGGCTTCGGTGTAACGCATGGCGGCGAAAGATTTGGGATCGTCCGGCGAACCCCAGTTGCCCTGCCCGTCCACCAGCGGATAGCGGTAGGAAAAGGGCTGGGCCATGAGCACCATGGCTTCGTAGCAGGCACTCTCGCCGTGGGGGTGAAACTTGCCCAGCACGTCACCGACGGTGCGGGCGGATTTTTTGAACTTGGCCGTGGCCGACAGGCCCAGCTCGGACATGGCGTAGACAATGCGCCGCTGCACCGGCTTTAGACCATCGCCGATATGAGGCAGCGCGCGGTCCAAAATCACATACATGGAGTAATCCAGGTATGCTTTTTCGGTGAAGGCTTTGAGGGGCAGACGTTCGGTTTCCCGGAAGGGCAGTTCTGTGGTACTCATGTTTTCTCCCGGTCCCGGCAAGCGCACGGCACGGCAAGGCATAGATCGCGGCGCATAACACGCCCCTTATCTCGTTTGCACCGCCACTGCCGGGTGAGGCAATAAATCGGCCAAATCTTCAATGTAGGCGGATAACTTCTTGCGGTAGTGGCGTTTTTGTTTTTCCGTCATGAGGGCAAACACCGCCACCACCATTTGATCGCCCGATTGGTTCATCTGCGCGATGGCGGCGCGCTGGTCCGCTGTGCTGTCGGGCCGGCTCTGGGTCAACCAGGCGCGCAAAAAGTGTTCAATCTCCCGGAGACCCGCCTTGCGGCGCAGCAGCGCCAGCAGGCGCTGCTGACTGGCCTCCCGCCGCGCCAGCCACATCTCATCGGTCACCGGCTGCGCCCGGCTCAGGCGGCGGATTTCGGCTTTTTGGGTGTTGGACAAATCCCCCACCAGGTGTTCGATAACGTCGATGAGCTGCCCGGCCCGCTCCTCCAGGTACTCCTCCCGCTTTGTCCCGGTCAACTCGCGGCGCCGCTTGTCGTTTTCCCGCCGCAGGTTACGTTCAAAGTGCGCCAGTTGTCCCTCGCTCAATGTCACCAGCACCGCCGCCGCCGGCGCCGCCAGGGGCGCCACGGTTTTGGCATACAACACTCGCGCCTGCTCCCGCAACGCGGCGACCTCCTTCAAGCTGGGCTCATGCCCGGCAAGCACTGCGGCGGATTTTAAAAATTGAATATAATCCGGCAAGGCGTGGGCGCGGTGCCAGGCGAAATAGTCGTCCACGGCCCGGTCGATTTGCGCCTTTTGCCGGGTGTTGAACGGCGCGTATTTTTTGATTTTGTAACTGAAATACCAATCGGCGTTGTTGTAGACCAGCGCCACCCCGCTGCACCCCGGCAGCGCCAGGCAACAGACCAAGACCAAAACCCATTTCACCGGCTGCATCTGCGGCACGCCTCTTGCGCCATCGAGGTGATCTTAATTAACCCGGCAATCCTAATTGCCGGGTTAATATCATCCGACTTCGGGCCATGGCATACAATGCCAGCCGGTGGGAGGGCTGCTTTATTGATCCGGCAATCTTAGTTGCCGGATTAATCACTCGGCATCAAAAACCAATGCCATCGTCTCGTCTACCGACAGCGCAGCACGTTACAAGACCCTGTTTCACTCACGGCGCCAGTCGGTGGTGCCGTCGGGCCGGTCTTCCAGGAAGATGCCCTGGGCTTTCAACTCGGCGCGGATGCGGTCGGACTCCGCCCAGTTCCTGGCCTGGCGGGCCGCGAGGCGCCGGGCGATGAGCTGCTCTATGCGCTCGTCGCTCAAGGCGGCGGCCGCCGACGCGGTGGCCCCTTTGAGAAACGCCTCCGGACCGGCTTGCAGGATCCCCAGCAGCCCGCCCAGGTCTTTCAGCCGCCGGGCCAGGGATGCCGCCCCGGCCGCGTTGCCGGAGGCTTTGGCGCGGTTGAGTCCGCGGACCAGATCAAACAATACGGCCAGGGCCTCCGGGGTGTTGAAATCGTCGTCCATGGCGGCACGAAAGCGCATGTCAAATTCGCCGCCCTCCCCCGCATCGGCCGGATCAGCCGGCACAACATCGCGCAAAGCAGTGTAAAACCGCTCCAGCGCCGCCTTGGCGCTGTCGAGGTTTTGCTCGGAATAGCTGAGGGGACTGCGGTAGTGGCTGCTCAATATGAAATAGCGCAGAACTTCCGGCGGGTAACGCCTGAGCACCTCGCGCACCGTGAAAAAATTGCCCAGGGACTTGGACATCTTTTCTTCGTTGATCTGCACGAAGCCGTTGTGCATCCACAGGTTCACGAACTTGCAGCCGGTGGCGGCCTCGCTCTGGGCAATTTCGTTTTCGTGATGGGGGAACATGAGATCCATGCCGCCACCGTGGATGTCAAAGTGATCTCCGAGGCATTGGGTGGCCATGGCGGAGCATTCGATGTGCCAGCCGGGCCGGCCCGGCCCCCAGGGGGAATCCCAGCTCGGCTCGCCCGCTTTGGCGGCTTTCCACAAGACGAAATCCAAAGGATCGTCTTTGGCCTCGTCCACCGCCACCCGCTCGCCGGCGCGCAGATCTTCCAGGTGCTTGCCCGACAAGGCGCCGTAGCGCTCGAAGCGGCTGACATCGTAATAGACATCGCCATTGGGAGCGGGGTAGGCGTAGCCCCGCTCCACCAGCCGCCGGATCATGGCAATGATGGCCGCCATGGAGGTGGTGGCGCGGGGCTCCAGGTCGGGCGGCAGCACATTTAAGGCGGCGCTGTCTTCGTGCATGGCCTGGATGTAGCGCCCGGTGAGGGTGTCAATCTCCTCCCCCTGTTCCCTGGCGCGCTGGATGATCTTGTCGTCAATGTCGGTGATGTTACGCACGTAGGTCACCGCAAAACCGGCGGCACGCAGGTAGCGCACTACTACGTCGAACACCACCATCACCCGGGCGTGGCCCACATGGCAGTAGTCGTATACCGTCATGCCGCAGACGTACAGGCCCACTTTGCCGGGCTGGCGGGGCACGAAGCGTTCTTTTTTTTTGCTCAGGCTATTGTATATCTTCAACATGGCTCGTCCGTTTTATCCTGCGCACATCCGGACACAATGTTCCAGGCGGGAACGAATGCGCGCCGCGCCGATGAGGGGCAGGATTTTTCCCAGTTCCGGGCCGTCCACCTCGCCGGTCAGCGCCGCCCGCAACGGCTTGAACAAGTGCTTGCCCCTGGCGCCGGTGGCGGCCTGCACGGCCCCGGCCAGGGTCTTGAAGTCGCCGGGTTGCCCGGTGACGGCAGCAAGGGCCGCCCGGAAAAACGCCTCCCCGGCGTGAATGACGGCGGCCCGCGCCGCATCGCTGTATGCCATGTTATCGGCGTAGATTTGATTGACCCAGTGGGCCGCGTCCGCGGGCAGAGTGATGTTGGGGCGGATGGCCTCCAGCAAAGCATCGCGCTGCCCCGGGGGCACCCGCTCCCGCAGCGTCTCGCCCAACCAGTTCCACAGCGCCGCGGTGTCGGCGTGGACCACGGCCTCCCGCTGCCAGTAGTTCAGCTGGGCGGGGTCGTAGCGCGCCGGCGAGCGGCTGAGACGGGCGAAGTCGAAGCCGGCGGCAAGGCCGTCCAGACCCATGTAGGCGTTGCTTTCGTAGTAGTGACCCAGGCGCGCCAGGTAGTTGGTCACCGCACCCGGCAGATAGCCGGCTTCCCGCAGTTCGCGGACGCTGCGGCTGCCATGGCGCTTGGACAGGGGCGCACCGTCCGGCCCGGTGATCAGCGTGATGTGGCCGTATCGCGGCGGGGTCAGGTCCAGCGCTTGGAGCAGCAACAGCTGCCGCGGCGTGTTGGCGAGGTGGTCCTCACCGCGCAACACATGGGTCACCCCCATGAGCGCGTCGTCCACAGCATTACTGAAGAAAAAAGCTGGCGTGCCATCCGCCCGGCGGATGATGAAGTCACCCATGTCGTCCGTGGCGAAGGCCTGCTCCCCGCGGACCAGGTCAGTGTAACGCACGGTCTCCCCCGCCGGCACGCGAAAGCGCCAGGTGGGCAACAAACCGCGCTGGCGGCGTTGCTCAATGTCCGCGGCACTCAAGCGGGCGCAGGTTCCCGCGTAGCGCGGCGGCCGCCCCGCCGCCCGCTGGGCCCGGCGGGAGAGCTCCAGTTCCTTGGGCGAGCAAAAACAGGGGTAGCTGCAGCCCCGCTCCACCAACATGCTGTAGTAGTGCCGGTAGATCGCAGCCCGCTGCGACTGGACATAAGGGGCCTGGCCGCCGCCGACCCCGGGACCTTCCTGCCAGTTGAGCCCGAGCCAGCGGAGATCGTCTTTGAGCGCAGCTTCGAACTCAGGACGGCTGCGCGCGGAATCAGTGTCTTCTATCCGCAGCAAAAACACCCCGGCTGCGCGGCGGGCCGAGAGGGCGTTGAACAGCGCAGTGCGGACATTTCCCAAATGCATGTAGCCCGTGGGGCTGGGGGCAAAGCGGGTTTTGTGGGGGGGGGTGATCATGGGCGTGCATGGTATCGGAATATGCCGGTCCCCACAAAGGGCCCTGGCCCGTCATCATTCCCCGGCCACAGCCCTGGGCAACACTTCTTTCCGGCGGCCAAAGCGACTATTATGGGCCGCCTCGCAAAAGTGGAAATGCGCGCCATGAAGTTCCTGCCCTGCTTGTTCGCCTTCGCCTTGTTGATCAGCGGTAACGCCTTCGGTGACGACGATCACCCCCGGGTGCGTCTCCAAACCAACGTCGGGGATATCGTGTTGGAACTGGATAAATCCAGGGCGCCGATAACCGTGGACAATTTTCTCCGCTATGTGCGGGATGGCTTTTATGAGGGGACGATTTTCCACCGCGTGATTCCCCGCTTCATGATTCAAGGGGGCGGTTTTACGCCTGACTTCAAGCGAAAAACCACCCGCCCCCCCATTCGCAACGAGGCGGACAATGGCCTGAAGAACCGGCGCGGCACCATCGCCATGGCCAGAACCAGTGCGCCGCACTCGGCCACAGCCCAGTTTTTCATCAATGTGGCGGACAACAACGATTTGAACCACGTCAACAGGTCACGCCGCGGCTGGGGCTACGCCGTGTTCGGCCGTGTCATTCAAGGTATGGAGGTGGTGGACCGTATTGTCTCCACCCCCACCGGCAGCGGTGGGCCGTTCAAGAGGGACGTGCCGCATCCCACCATCGTCATCGAGTCTGTCAGCGTGTTGGACGACGGGCCAAAATAGCGGCACCGCCTGCGCACCATGTCACGCTATTTCATTTCTGACCTGCACCTCACACCGGCACGTCCGGACAGCCTGGCGCTGTTTCACCGCTTTCTCCGGCGCGAGGCCTGCGGGGCCGAGGCCGTGTACATTCTCGGCGACTTGTTCGAGGTCTGGCTGGGTGACGACGCAGTGGACCCGGGCTACCACGCGGTGCTGAAAGCCATGTCCGCGGTCGCGGATGCCGGCACGCCGCTGTACGTGATGCGGGGTAACCGGGACTTTTTGCTGGGAGAGGGCTTTGCCCGGGCCTCCGGCGCACGGCTGATCGACGATCCCTGGTTCCTTGATATCGGCGCTTCTCGCGCCATGCTCGTCCACGGTGATGCGCTGTGCACCGATGACATCGAGTATCAGCGTTTTCGCACCATGGTACGACGGCCTGAGACCCAGGCCCAGTTCCTGGGCTTACCCGTGGCTAAAAGACAAGCCATCGCCGCCGGATATAGAGACGCCAGCCGGGCACATACCAGGATGAAACCCAGCGACATCATGGACGTTAACGCCGACGCTGTTGTCCACACGATGACCGACGCCGGCGTGACGCTGTTGATTCACGGACACACCCATCGCCCTGCCATTCATCACTTCAGCCTCCACGATGGCGAAGCCGCCACCCGCGTGGTGCTGGGCGACTGGCACGAGAGCGCAATGGTGCTCCGTGAAACCGGGGGGCACATTCAGCTTGAGGAGTTTGCCTAAGGACCCGTCGGGTTTGGGATGAACCGGCTCCAAGACCGGGCGGGTGGTCCTGGTTGCCGCGATTTCTCGCTACATCGCAGCAATCTGTCCTCGTTCTACCACTTTTTCGCTCGATCCCCTCAAAATCCTACAGGCTCCTAACCGGTGCTGTGCGGTCGTTTCATCCGCCCACCCCGTGGCAACCCTCTGGGTCAGGAGCAAAACGCCGGCATCGCGCTGCGTCCGCCCTGCCTTGAGCGGCCCGCGTACGAGAACACAGCCCCCCAAAATGGCAACATCCCCCTGCCCTCTGCTTCGCCCCGCCTTGGGCTTACGCCTATCCCGGTACCCTCTTGAATTTTTCCTTTATTTTAGTAATGTAATCGCCGTGGCCGGCTGGTGGATGACACAAGATCGGCACACACGCTAAGCAGTAAAGTCTATTGGAGGTATACAATGGCCAAGAATCGTACTGTAGCTGATGATGATGCCACTGTTGTATTGGCGCTTGCCGCCATTATGGCGCTGTTGTTCATGGTGGCGAAAAGCGTCGCGCTCTAGCGTCACCAATGAGCTGAATTGGCTACTTGCTAAGGCACCCGGGAGGGTGCCTTTTTTTGTAGGGTCACCGCCACCAAAAAAAGCTGATTTTCACCCGCTTGTGGTGTAATATCCCTGTCCCTCTCCGGAAGTACGGATCACCATTGCTGGCGTAGCTCAGTCGGTAGAGCAGCTGATTTGTAATCAGCCGGTCGGGGGTTCGATTCCTCTCGCCAGCTCCAATTCATTTTCATTCATACCCAGTTCAAGACGTTTTGCGCGGCGCACACGGCAAACACTACAGCCGCCTCGCCGCCATGTTGACAGCACGGCTGCATGCTTGCCGCGCCGCCCCAGTATTATTTCTTCCTTCCATTGTGCCGAGCGGAGGAACACCCTTTCGGCACTCTAGCGTCAAAATAAAGACGCCCCGCTGATGCGGGGCGCCCACGCTCGAATTGAGCAGCCTATCGCTACTGCTTATTCGTTAAACGCGTCATCTTCAGGCTTGGCATTCGCCTTGTTTTCCTTCCAGAAGCGATCCACAAAGAGCAGACCGTACAGCGCCGGAAGCAAAAACACGGTAGCAATAATGCTGGCAAACACCGCGGGAGCGTAATCTACGTCGATCATCAGTACTGACCTCCAAATCAAGTGGTGGCTTTGGACATATCGGGCTTCTGCGAGAAGTGCGGCAGGCGCTTACACACCAGAACCATGGCCAGGCAGAAGTAGCTTACGTAGAACACGTCGATGGTGAAACCACGATCCCACCACGGCTGTTTACGTTCCCGAACCCCATCAGGACGGACGTTGCCCTCGTAATTGGACAGTTGGACTTGGTCACCCACAATGTTGTACTCGTCCAGACCGTGGGGACCGCCCGCCGACTGAATTTCCCGAACCTGGTCAGCGATCAGCTGAAGGTCATACCAGCCGATGGGATGACGTTCCAGCAAACCCGGCAGGCGCGAGTCATCGGACGCCTCCATCACCTCCATGGCCCTTTGCGTCAGGTAAGCCATCTTCTCTTCGGGGGATTTCATCCGCTGAACTTCCGGCGAGTCCATCAAATCCACCATGGGCGCGTACAGCGCCACGGTCGGCCGCTGCCCCCAAATGGGCATGGTAATCAAAAATGCCGTGAGGATGACCAGACCGATGAGATAAGTCAGCGGATAGGGCAGACGGTTGTTTCCTTCCCACAAGCCGCCGTATTTCTCCTCTTCCCACAGTGCAAGATTGCGTTTGTTTTCCTCTTCATCCGCCAGGGAATACAGAGGATTATCAAATTTCCAACCCATGTTAGCGCTCTCCCCTTGTTACTTCAAACTCGTCAGGACCCAATCGATCAGAGCACGAATCTCGGTGTCCCGAGCATACTCCGGCACCTCAGGCGGATAGGCCCGCTGGCCCGTGCGATACTCATCATATTCGTCGCGCCATTTGCTGAAGTCGATGGGTTTGCCGTTGACATCCACCGGACCCCAAAGGTAGTCGAAACGGGGCATGATGGAGTTGGGCTGCACCAGACGAGGATTGAAGAAGTGCATCATCATCCATTCTCTGGACGAATTGCGTGAGGCAACGTGGAGAATGTCAGGTGCCTTACGGTCAGAGCCGAAGGCTGTGGGCATTTCCCCGTTGAAGTCACCCAGATAGGGCGGGGTACCAAACACCTGCCAATCCTGCGTGTGCTCGGGCAGCAGGGTGTGACACCACCAGCACCCTTCAGTGATATACACGGTTTTGCCGCGGCCCACATATTTTTGGTTGGCGTCACCGGCGAAATCCAGCACAGATTGCGGCTGCCACCCCGCCAGTGCTGTTTTGTTGACGACGTAGGCCCATTCCTCACCGTTGACATCAGCGTAGTCGATGGTGAAGACAGCACCCTGGGACATGTCCGCCCGGTCGATGCGGCCTTTTTCGATACTGAGCTTCTTAACCGTGGGACCCAGATTGTCCGGATGGTTGATGGGTGAGGCAAACGGCGTACCGGGTTTGTAGACATAGGCCCGCCGCGGCGGATCAAATACTTCCCCCGTTTTCGGATCCTTGTTCAGGATAACGGTGATCGGCTTGTTGTTACCCCGAACCGTCATATCCTCATAGCTGAAGCCGATCAACCGGCCGTTTGACAGTGATTTGTCCAGGCCCACCCAGGTGGACTCTGCAGAACGAAAGTCAAAGCTGGGCAGCATGAGGGTGATAATCATGGAGAGCCCTAACATCCCCCCGACCCCTGCAGCGCCTAGTTTATATTCTTTAAATGCCACGGAAACTTCCTCCCCTGATTTGACCCCCCGGCGCACACCCGGTACGCCGGGGGATCCACACGTTAAAAGACTTTATCTATCTGTCAGCAAAACTCAACCAACAGTAGCCATTAACGCTCGTAGGCCAACTCGTGCGCATAACGACCCTTCGGCACCACGGTACCTTCGCGGGCAGTCATGTACATGTTGTACAGCCACACCATGTTACCGGTGAACACCATGGTGCCACCCACCCAGCGACCGATCATGTACGGATGTTCCGCGATAACCACGTCGATGTACGGCACCTCATAGATCTTGCCCGCGCCCTGGATCAGCCCGGCGATGGTCATGGTGATCCAGTAGGTGCAGAAGCCGATGATGAAGAACCAGTAGTGGAAGTTGGCCAGCGCCAGCGAGTACAGCTTCCGCCGCATGGCAGACTGCAGACCGAAGTAAACGGCTGCCGCCTCCAGGAAGCTGGACATGCCCAGCAGAGCCAGATGCGCGTGAGCCACGATCCAGCCGGTGCCATGCACGTACCAGTTGATGGCGCGGGTCTGCTGGAAGCCGCCCTGCATGTTCAAGGGGATAGCCAGCAGCACACCGGTGACGGAGAACTTGATCTCAACGTTCTCCACGAACATGCTCCAGCGGCCTTTCAGGGTCAACAGGATGTTGGCCACGAAGGCGATCGCCGGAATCAGGATCAACACCCCTTCCACCGAGGCGAAGGACTTCAGCCACTCGGGCAACGGCGCCGACAGCAGGTGGTGCGATGCGGGAGTGGAATAGAAGGCGATGATGGCCCAGAAGTGCAAATGACCGATGCGATGCGAGTACAGCGGGTTACCCGTCAATTTAGGAATGACGTAGTAGGCAATCGCTGCCGCCACCGGCGTAATCCACAGACCCAAGAGGTTATGGGCGTGCCAGAACGTCAGGTAGGCTTCGGTCAGACCGGTCAGATTGAAGATTTCCGCCGACTGCCCCACCAGGATGGTGATGGTGACCATGAAAATACACGCACCAAAGAACCAGTTGGTGATGTAAATACCCTGGGTGCGCCGCTGCGCAATGGTCATCCATACATTGATACCCAGCGGCACCAGCACGCCGAAGATGACAACCAGATCAATGGGCCAGATCAGGTCGGAGTACTCACGGCCGGAGGTGATACCCATCCACAGCAGGATGAGGCCCAGGCTCAGACCCACATTCCACAGCAGGGCTGTCCAGATCCCCAGCTTTTCGGACCACAACTTGGTTTTGCCCAGGGCCGGGGTCATGTACATCATGGTCATACCGAAGGCCATGGAAATCCAACCCACGATAACCGCCAGCACGTGCACCTGACGCATATGGCCAAAGGCAAACAGCTCCGTGCCCGTCACGAAGTCCGGAAACGCCAGTTTGGCCGCGTTGAAGGATCCGAGACCGGTACCGATCACGAACCACCAGATGGAGGAAAAACCGAAGTATATCGACGCCGTTCCGGCGGGAATATCTTCGTTTTTCGCAAACAGATATTTCATCAACATGACACTCAACTCTCCCTTCTACTTATACCCGCGAAGTTTTGCTATCACCACACTTAAGCATCAGGATTCTGTCTGCTTCATCATGATGTAGTACGCAAACCACATGCTAGAGAAGGCCAAGAGTATTCCGCATGCACCTGCGAATGCCGCCATAGCTGCTCCCCCTTTCTAAAAAGTTAGCTTTAACGTTACCAAGCACTGTTGTCGCGCTGCGCCTCGATCTCGCCATGCTTTTTCATGCCGAGATACATGATCACAGCGAAAGCAAAGCCGAACAGGATCATGACCCAGTCCACAAAACCGGAAAACGTCCCCGGATTGTAGGCCTGCCCGTACCATCCACCCCAGTTGTCGAACTTACCCCGACCCACTGCGCACATCACGGCTGCGCCGAACACGCTGCCGTTACCCATGCCTGTGGTAAATGCGGGAATAAGCAGGGCGAAAAATATCCGGCCCAGTGTAAGTTTATTTTCCATCACTCCCCCCGTTACTTATGACAGAAGACAGGCCGGGTGGCTGCCGGATAGCCGGAGCTGCCGCGACCTTACCGCAGTTGCACTGACCCAGGGTCAGCCGTTTGAAATTACTGTAGCGTCATTGTCGAAACATACACCCCTTGCTGAGTTCCGTCAACCACCATATCGCGCCTATCAGGTACTTGTCGGACGTCCGGTTTTTGGTGATTCCACTTAGCGTTAGCGCCCGGGGCTGTTAAGATTCCCACTGCGATCAGACGCCATCAGTCAGGCCGGACGAAACCGATATTCGCAACGGGGCGGCGCCAACGTTGAGCCCCATTGAGCGCGTTCCCAACGGGGGGGCCCCGCCACAACTCCTGAGGCCGGCAAGCCCGTTTAGCGCGGGCGCCCCGCCTCCGGGCTGCTCACATCGGATGGTCCCGTATTGTTTAGCGAAAGAGTAAGGAACATGAAGGAAATCATCATCTATTTGTTTTTGTCCATCAGCTCAACCGGGATGCTGGCTTATACTGTCCACATGTTTTTGGGCGGCGTGGTGAGCGAGCGCACCGAGCACCTCGCCATGGGCGCGGCGGTGGTGATATGGGCAGGCGTCATTGCATTTCTGTGGTGGGATGTGTTGCGCCGGCGAAGGGGGCAGCGGTAGTCTTGGGGTGACATTTGCAAGTCGCTGCTTCTGCACCGCGGGTGCCGCTACCGGTACACTGCCAAAAGACTTTTCGCGTCTTTGAAATCCGTTTCGGTGGGAAACTGCCCTGCGTGGATGATGAATTGCTGTTTCTTTCCTGACAAATCCAGCCCGGTGATGGCGAAGGTTTTGCCCCCCATCTCCGAGAAAAAGCGCACATCCTTGACCAAATCCACGCACTCCCCGCTGCGCAGGCGGAGCCTGACTTTTCGCTTGTCCAGCTCTATGGCGACAGGCGCCCCCGGAAGAAGCATCAGGCGCGTTTTCAGAATCCGGTTCGCGCCAACGAAAAAAAAATAACTCGCCATAAAGAACAGAAGGTAGGCCCAATCGCTGTTGGGAGAAAACCAGAGCTTTGCCCCAATTCCCGCCAGAACCGCCACCGTAGGGACGTAGAGCGCCAAATCCCACAGCAGGCCCTTCATGTCCTGACGCAGTTCGTAAGCCCGATCTTTCCCCGCCATCGCTCAGCTCACCCCATCCCCGACCAGTTTTGCCAGCCAGCTGTCCAACTCTCCATAGAGAACACGCCCCGGCTGCCGGTACAACACCTTGCCGTTTTCATCAATCAAAAACGTCCAGGGGTCCCCCTTTACCCGGAAAGCCGAAAAGGCCTCCGGGTTTTCGTACTGGTCCATATGGAGAAACACCACGTCAGAACCGTACTTGTTGATCAGGGCTTTCAACATCTGAAGTTGTTTGTCACAGACCGTGCAGTGCCCGGGTGTGGCGAACTCAAGAAGGATTTTTTTCTTCTGGGCCAGGGCCTGGTCAAGGGAGATCTGGTACATGCGCTCATCGGGATAGCGATAGGTGGTGATCCGGCTAAAATCCCCCCCCACATCCTGCAATGTCTTGGTTCTTACCGATGGTGCGGTGTCACCCACTTTGACCGAGCTAGAGTCCAGTGATCCACCGCAGGCAGACAGCAGGGCAGCCACCAGAAAAATCATTCCACCACAGCGGCCAACAGCGCGGAATTTACTCATAGTTTCTCTCCCAGCCGGCGCAGGTCCTGAACAGATTGTAGGCCCAGATGCAGTTGGCCAGCAGCACCAAGCTCCCGAAAACACCCACTGCCGCCAGAAACGGCTTGACCACGTGCTCCACCTCAGCGGGCGATGCGGGGTTTGCACCCCCGCTGACCATACCGCCCAAAATGCCGGCAACTGTAAAAAACACGACCATGCCGATCAGACCGAAATTATGAATCCAGAAATGAACCTTCACCAGACGCAAACTGTGAATGGGCTGCCTGACCAGGCGCGGCACCATATAATAAACCGCGGCAAAAATGGCCATTTCCACCCATCCCAGCAGATTAATGTGGGTATGCGCCCTGACGATCAGATCCCCGTGCATCCGGTGATCCACGAAATGGCGGAATTCCGCCACGCCGCCCATCAACGCCCCCCAGGAAAAACCTATCAAGCTATAGATGATACAGGCATATACAAACCACAAGGTGTAGCGGCGGTAGCTGGTTTCCTGGGGATGCCTCCACGCCTCAGTCATCGCCCGCCCCTCCGGCTGCTTCACTCGGCCTTCGGTCCCGGATATCCGTGTATTTTTCCTTCCAACTGTCCGGCGCCCACATTTGTATCATGCCATCAATAAACTCAGATTTACCGGGAGGGGGCTCTTTTGCAACTGAAGAGCCGGCATCGGCTCTCAACTCGGACAAAAACACGGCGATCAGATGGAGATCTTCGGGGGGAAGGGAGGCAACGTAGGCCGCTTCTTTCGGCGGGTCACCATGATCAATGGTCGGCCCATCATAGAAAGACTCTGGATCTTTGAGGAAACCCTCCAGCCAGGCCACAGAACGCTTGGAGCCTATGCCATCGAGAATCAGCCCCATACTCGTCCCGGCGCGCAGCGCCCTGTGACAGGCATTGCAGTTCGCCTTGCGATAAAGCTCGGAACCGCGCTCGCCCTCCTTCGAAAAGTCGAAAAAGGTTCTTTGAACGAAGACGGGCTTGTCAGAGCGAATTCGGTAGGTCTCCAAACTGACGTAGCCGATAACCGCAATCGCGACGAATATTCCCGAAACAATCAGGAGCACCTTTTCACCGGTTTTTAAAGGTTGTCTACTCATAGTCCGTGAATTATATACCCAGCAAACTTGCAGGACAAAGGGATCGAGTAGGAGGCGGGGTCACCCCCGCCGTCCTCTCACACCACCGGACGTGCGGTTCCGCATCCGGCGGTTCATGAGACACACTGGAGTCGTCGCACCGTATCGAGCAGCGACACCAGCCCCAAACGATCAAAGTAGGCCTT
>DRLM01000113.1 GCA_011375345.1 Gammaproteobacteria bacterium | reverse complement strand
GCGCCGCCGGCGGCGGCTGGGCGGCGCTCCACAGCACTTGCGCGGCCAGGGCCACCGCCAGCACCGCCTGGAGCGGCGCGGGCACGGCGCTGAGGGGACGTTCCCTGCCCCGCATCAGAAGTTCTTCCGGTACAGATCGAACACCGCCACACCACCCAGCAGCAGCAGGTACAGCACCGTTTGCGTCAGCAAGGCCCCCATACCGCTGTCCCCGGCTCCGGGATAGACCAGCCACTCACTGCGGCCGTAGGCGGACAAATCGGGCAACACCAGCGCCAGGGCGTCCACCAGGTGCACCACCACCTGCCGGGTCCAGCCGCCGCCCTCCATCAGCCCACTGTGGGCCATGAGTTCGATGGCGGCGAGGGCGCGACCCAGGAGATAAAAGGCGAGCAAGGCGATAAAGGCCGGCGTGATCTGCAAAAAGGCCAGCCCCAGCGCCAGGGCCACGGCGGCGGTGAGCCACAGTTCCAGCGTCAAAGAAGCCGCCCACAGCCCCACCGCCGGTGCCGGGGCGAACGGCAGCAACACCAGCCCCGCCGGCAGCGCCACGAGGAGGCCAACCACGGCACCGCCCAGCAGGCGGCCGAGACAATAGGCACCGCGGGACAGCGGCAGCGCAAACAAAAAGGCCAGCACTTGGTCGTCGGCTTCCCGCACCACGGCGCTGATCAGCCACAAGCCCAGCAACAGCACCGCTCCCAAACGCAGCGCGGCGGCCAGGAGGGCGGTTTGCACCGCGCGGGTTTCGGTGACCGCCAGTTCCCCGGCGAACAAGGCCACGGCAAAGGCGGCGGCCAGCAGGGCGGCCAGCAGCAACACAAAGCGCGGACTAAGGCTTTCCCACACCGTAAGGCGGGCGATGGCGGCAATCTGCCGGGCGGCGCTGCTCACGGCAGTTTCCCCGCGTCCACCAAGCGGGTGAACAGCACAGTGGGGGACAGCCACAGCAGTTGGTCGTTGAATTCCGCGCCGGGGGCATCGCTGAAATTGCGCGCCACAAAACAGGCGTCACCATCAGCATTTTCGTTCTCATCGTTGCTCACCAGGGGGGCATCTTTTTGCTTGCCGGTGGACACCACCACCGCCGGCACATTGGCCGCCAGCTGGGTGCCGGCGGCGCAGTTGGCCCGGTCCCAGACCGTCAACACGCCACTCCAGCCGCCCCAGGCGGCGGTATCGGGCAGGATGGCGGCCAGGGTGGCCACGCTGGTGAAGGCGCCGTTGACGGCGTAGAACACGTCCTGGTACCAGCCATCACGGACCTGCCCCAGCCCCAGGGTGGCCCAGGGCAGCCGCCCGCTCACGACCACGGTACCCGTGGGGCAGGGGGTGTTCTCCCGGCCGTCGGCCGGCACGTCGGTGTCAGGACAGGGCAGGCGGCCGTAGAGCATGGCGTAGCCGGTGAGCGCCTCGCGCACCGAGACCAGCATGGCCTGGGTTTCTTTTTCCTTTTCGTTTTCCACCTGCTGCGACAGGGGCATGAGCAAACCACCCAGCACCAGGCCGATGATGACCAGCACCACGGCCATTTCCACCAGGGTGAAGCCCGCGGCGGCGCCACTGT
Organism: Gammaproteobacteria bacterium; assembly: GCA_011375345.1. Lineage (NCBI taxonomy): Bacteria > Pseudomonadati > Pseudomonadota > Gammaproteobacteria > Gammaproteobacteria bacterium. Next base: position 16,448 of record DRLM01000113.1, on the reverse strand, counting down.
GTTTTGTTCCTGTGTTCATGCGCTCATCCCCTGGCTGTGGCCGGCGCCGTCACGGCGCCACCACCCGCAGTTGATCGTTGCTGGCCGCGCTGACGGCGACGGCGGTGTACACATCGTCCCCATCGCTGTTTTCGGCACTGTCCAGCCAATCGTTGACCGCGCCCGGCGGCCGCGCCTGGCCGCCCAGCGCCTGGCCCGCGGCAATCACCAGGGCCTGCTGGTTTCCTGGGGGCGTCAGATTGGTCACAGTGAGCCGCCCCGCCCCGCTGCAATTCACCGTGCCAGGGGTGCAGCCCGGCGCCACGGTGTAATAGGTCACCGCCGCCCAGTCGTTGGCCAGGAACCAAGCCGGCAGGTCGGCGGCCAGATTGGGCACCCCGCCACAGGCCGCAAAAGGCAGGGGCGGGGCGCCGGAGGCCAGGGGCAGGGCGCCGCGGGTCAGGGTGTTGGCGCAGTTGTAGCCGCCATCGCCGATGACGGCGGCATAGGGAAAGTAGTTGTTGAGCGCGTAGTAGTTCAACAAGGCGCGGCGGACCTCCGCCAGCACCCGCCGCTCCACCGCCTGCATGAGTTCACCCCGGGTGACGGCCAGCACAGCGTCGTTGAAGGCAGGCGGGTCGCCGGGAGGCGGCGGCGGGGCCTGGGTGACATAACTGGCATCCAGATCGTTGTTGTCGTCTTCGAGATAGGCGTTGCGGCTGTTGGAATTGGCCCGGTTCTGCCCCGTCAGCGGCGCACCGGGCGCCAGCAGCACGGCCACCACATCGGCGCTGCCGTCCACGCTCAAGCCGCCCGCAGTGTCACTGTTGAGCCGGACGCTGCCTCCGGGACGGTGGCTGTTGCTCACCGCGTACCACAGGCGCTCGCCCGCACTGTCACGCAGATCCCCGGCATTCAGGCTGCGCCAGGGAAACCGGCCCAGGCGGCTGGCGGCGGCGGCGCACGCCGCCTCGGCCAGGCCATCGTCGTCGGCATCGGGACAGGGCAGGCGCCCCGGCTGGGCGGGATCGATCACGGCCGCCCCCAGCAGTGCCTGGCGGGCGGCCGCCAGGGCCTTCACATCCTGGGCCCGGTTCTGGCGCAGCTCGGCAGCCTGGTTGAGGCGGCCCACCAACAAAGTGGCCGAGCCCAGCAGGACGACAATCAGCATAAGGAGCAGAACCACGCCGCCCTGGCGCCGGGCCGACGCCACCCCCTGGCCCCGGCCGTTCATGACGCGCCCCCGCCCCCACCGGCTCCCGGTCCCGCATCAGCCGGTGACTGTGGGGCCGGCGCTGGCTGTCTGTAAGATTCGACAACCCGCCCGCTTTGCAACTCCAGCACCTGGCCCGGCATAAGCACTTGGGGGCGGTGGCGCCACATCACCAGGACCGCGCCATTGTCCAGCACCCGCCTTACCCGCGTGGCCGCGCTGCTGCCCCGCAACCAGACCCGCTGGCGGCCGTCACTGCCGCGCAACGTACCCAGCAATCGCAGCCGCCCGGCGGCAGCGGTCTTCTTGGCCGGGCCGGTCCGGCTGCCCGCCTCGCCATCTGCACCGCGCGGGGCGTGTTCTATCCAATAGCGCTGCGGCGCGGTGGTGAACAGGCGCTGCAAACCCTCCGCCTCCGCCTCCGCCGCAACGGCACCGGACCACAGCAACACCCACAAAACGGCCACGCGCCTCATCCGGCCCACTCCTCATCATCACCCGCGGCACCGCCCTGGCCCCCGCCGGGGCGCAGGGTGTACCACCAGAATTCGCACCGGGCCCGCACATTGGGCTGACGCGCTTTCAGTTCCCCCTCGCCGTCTACCGGCGTCAGGACACATTGGCGCACCTGGTACACACCCAGATCCTGCCGGGCCAGCAGCGTCAGAAAATCGAACAAGCCGCCCTCGTGCAACAAATCCAGGGTGATGCCCATGGGACTGACATACAACTGGAAAGCACCGCCGGGTTGCTCGCCGGCCAAAAAAGTGGGGCGGTTTTCGTCGATGTGATAATGGGCGCTGGAAACCTCCAGTTTGCGGACACTGTCGCGCAGGCCCTCCACCCAATGCAGGCGGTCTTCGGGACCAATAAAGCCGCCCGCCTCCAGGGCCTGATAAGCGTTGTATTCGTCGCGGAATATCCGCTGGGCACGCAACACCGCCCGGTACTCGCCGTTTAAGGCCTCGAAACCGGTCCGGGCCAGTTCCAAGGCGGCGCTCTTGTCCGCCCGGTAATACCCCCCGCCCACCACCATGCCCACCGCCAGGAACAGTGCCCCCAGGGCGTCGCGGAGCGGCCGCGCCAGCAGGGCCATGTCCAGGTATCGCCTCATCACACGGCATCCACCACAATGCGCAGGGAAAAATCCGCCTGGGGCAGGGTGTCGTCCCGTCCCAGAACCCCGCTCAGCCGGGCGCGGGGATCCACATTGAGCGGCCAGCTCTCCACCTCGGCGCTGTAGATGCCGGGCCAGCGGCGCACCGCCTCAAGAAAGGCCTCAAGTTGCTGATGGGCCTTGAGGAAACTGCCGTCGAAGGGCGCCACACGGCCCTCGAACAGCAGCACCTGATAGACCGCCGCCCCAGCGGCAGCGGGAGGCGTCTCTTCCCCCCCCTCATCTTCCGCCATGGCCTCTTCGTCACCGGCTGCGGAAGTTCCGGCCGGATCGGTGCTGGTGAACCAGGACAACCGTTCCAGCCTGAGGGACGCCGCCCGGCCCAGATTGTGGCTGAGGCGCACCAACAGCTCCTGGGGCGCGCGGGACTGTTCCTGAAGCAGGCGCGCGGTACTCACCGCGGCGTGAATGTCGTCCGCCGCCACCCCCACCTCGGGCAAAACGGCCAGTGCCTGGTCATAGCGCGTCTGCAAGGCCGCCATGGCCTGGCCCAGCGCCTCCACTTTGCGGGCGGTGAAACCACCGTCAATCACATTCACCCCCGCCACCGCCACACCACCCAGCAGGCAGGCCGCGGTGGTCCAGTGCAGGGCCTGCCGGACCTGTTGCGTGTGAAGATGGCGGCGGCGGACGGGAGGGGCATAGTAGTTGGCGCGCCCTTCGCGCAGGGCCAGGCACAGATACAGCGCATCGGCCGCGCGGCTGGCCGGCGCCACATCAGCCTGCAGCCGCAACAGATCCCTCCCGTCCACCAGGGCACAGTAGTCCAGGCCGTCCCGGGCGTTCTTGGCCGCGAGGGCCGCGAGGCTTGGGCCGCCGCTGACGATGACCACGGGCACGGTGGCATCGCGCCCGATCAGACGCAGGTTGGAAATGAAGCGCTTGGTCTTGCCGATGTCCTGGTGCACGTAGGCGGCGTAATCCTCCGCCGACAGCTCGGGAACATGGCTGAGGCGGGTGAACAACACCCGCCCGTTTTTGATGAAGCTCTGGCGCAGGCCGCTGCGCGCGCCCTCGCTGACCAGCATGAGTTCCCGTGACGTGCGCCCCAGCCGCCGGAGCAAGGCGGCGCTGAGCAGGGGCACCGAGGTGACGGCAGCAAGGGGAGTTTTGGTCTCCTCCAGCGCCGCCAGCCAGGGTGTGAGCAGCGCCGGCGCGGTGAGGGCGCCGAACAAGGCCTCGTCGCGGCGCCCATCCCCGGGGGCGCGCCCCAGGTGACGGTAAAATCGAAACTCGCTGTCGCGGTAGAGGCGGCCGAGCTGGCGCTTGAGCAAGGCGGCGCGGTCACGGCGCCCCACCCGGGGAATGTCTTCCACCCGGAAGTCTTCCTCCACCACGTCCGCCACCAGGATGCAGGGCCAGGACGGCTGCCCCGCCAGATGATCGCGCAGAGCCGCCACCCCGCTGTCGTCCGCAGCAAAAAAGCCTTCATGGTGCAAGCGCCGCCCGTCCGCCAGGCAGACGGCCAGACCCGAGTTACTCAACAACAAGGCGCGACGGACAGACATGTTTGCTTACGCCGTGATTTTGCTCAAAATGTCGTAAATGGGCCCCAGTACCGAGATCATCACCCAGCCCAGGATCAGCCCCAACACCACCGTCAAGGTGGGTTCGATCATGGCCTGGACGCGGTCGATAGCCTCTTTCACGTCGCGGTTGTAGAAATAACCCACGTTGTTCAAAGCCTGATCCAGGGCCCCGGTGCTCTCGCCCACCCGCAACATGCGTATCACCAAGGGGGGAAACAGCGCCGCCCGCTGAAAGGCCGCGGACAGGCTCTCCCCTTCATTAATGGCCCCCAGCACCCGGTCCAGCGCCGCTTCGATGGCTTTGTTATCGACGAGTTCACGGCTGATCTTGATGCACTCCAGCACACTCACCCCGGCGCCGTACATCAGGGCAAAATTGCCGGAAAAACGGGCCAGCAGAATTTTTCGCAAAATGGGCCCCACCGGCCAGGCGCGCAATATCCATTCATCCAGGTGCAAGCGAAAACGCGGACTGCGCCGGGCGGCGACGATCACGGCCGCCACCAGGAGCGGCGGCGCAGCAATGACCAGGTACCAGTAGCGGGTGATGAAACCGGACACCGCAATCAGGGCGCGGGTGTGGGCCGGTATTGCCTGATCCATGTTTTGAATGAAGCCGACCAGTTGCGGCACCAGATACGTCATCAGAAAAATCACCACACCAAACACCGCCGTCCCCACGAAGCCGGGGTACATGAGGATGCGCTTGGTCTGGGCCGCCAGTTCATCCTGCCATTTCAGGGACTCGGTGAGCTGGGCCAGAATCTGCGGCAAGGTGCCGCTTTGTTCGCCGGCGCGCACCAGGTTCACGAACACCTTGTTGAAGATGTTGGGAAAAGCCGCCATGGCGCCGGAGAGGGTCTTGCCGCTGTCGATGTCTTCCATCAGCGCGGCGATGACTTCGCGAAAGCGCTTGTTGTCCGCGCTGTCGCGCAAGTCCGCCAGGCCGGCCATGAGGGGCACGCCGGCGCGGGTCAGTTGTTCCATGTTGAAACAGAAAGTGATCAGATCCTTGCGCTGCACCCGGCCCGCGCCGGGCCGCCACGCCGCGGCGCGGGCCGGGCGGCAGGTGATCAGCTCCAGCCCCATGCGCTTGAGGCGCAGTTCCAGATCGGCGTCGTTGTTGGCGCCCACCCGGCCGCTGACCCGCTTGCCGGCGGCATCCACGGCTTTGTACTGAAACTGAATCACGGCTCAATATCTCAGGCGGACGCCAGGCGGGTGGTGAGATCCACGGCACGGGACACTTCGTCCAAGGTGGTGGAACCGTCCAGCACCCGCCGCACGGCGTCTTCCGCCAGGGGCACGAAACCCCGGGCCAGCGCCGCTTCGTGCAGTTCGCGCCAGCTGGCGCGGCGCGAGACCAACTCGTCCAACTCGCTGTCCATGCGCAGGATTTCCACCACCGACAGCCGCCCGCGGTAGCCAAAGTGGTGGCAGGCTTCACAGCCTTTCGCCTGATACATCGTCACCTCTTCGCTTTCATTCACACCCAGCAGGCGGCGCTCCACCGCCCCGGGTGAGACCGGCTGTTTGCACTGGGGACACAGCCGCCGCACCAGGCGCTGGGCGACGATGCCGATCAGATTCCCCGCCAGCACGTCGGGCAGGATGCCCAAATCCAACAGCCGGGGAATGGCGCCGATGGCAGAATTGGTGTGCAAGGTGGACAGCACCTGGTGCCCGGTCATGGCGGCGCGCAGCGCCATTTCCGCGGTGTCCTGGTCACGGATTTCCCCTACCAGGATCACATCCGGATCCTGGCGCATCATGGAGCGGATGCCGTTGGCGAAACTCAGTTTGGAGACTTCGTTGACCGAGGTCTGGCGGATCAGGGGCAGGGGGTACTCCACCGGGTCTTCCAGGGTCATGATGTTGATGGTTTCGCTGCTCACAAAATTCAAAATGGAATAAAGGGTGGTGGTCTTGCCGCTGCCGGTGGGGCCGGTGACCAACAACATCCCCTCGGGCCGGGCGATCATGAGCTGCAAAGTGGACAGGGCCTGGCGGGTCAGGCCCAGCCGGTCCAGGGCGACAATACCCTTGCTGCGGTCCAGCACCCGGAGCACGATGTTCTCGCCCCAGGTGGTGGGGTGGGCCGAGACGCGAAAGTCCACCGGCCGGCCCACGAGGGTCAGGGAGATGCGGCCGTCCTGGGGCGCGCGGGTCTCGGCGATGTCCATGCCCGACATGACTTTGAGCCGCACGGCAATGCCGGACCAGTAGTCCCGGTGCAGACTGCGCACCTGGTGCAAAACACCGTCGATGCGGTAGCGGATGCGCAAAAAGCCCTGCTCCGGTTCCAGATGAATGTCCGAGGCGCCTTTTTTCACCGCATCGGACAAAATCGCATCCACCAGCCGCACCAGGGGATGGCTGTATTCGTCGCTGGCCCCGTCCAGGCTGTCGTAGTCAATCTGGCCGGTTTCCAGTTCGTGGAGAATACCGTCCAGGGACAGGTCGTGGCCGTAGAACTGGTCGATGGCGGTGTCGATCTCCGACTCGCTGGCCAGCACCGGCTTGATGTCCACCCGTCCCCCCAGCAGGGTGCGCAGCCGGTCGGTGGCCAGCACGTTCTGGGTGTCGGCCATGGCCAAAGTGAGGGTCTGGCCGTCGCGGCTGAGGCTCACCGGCACCACCCGGAAACGCCGCGCCACGTCTTTGCTGATCAGCTTCAGCGCGTCGGCGTCCACCACCACTTTGGCGAGTTCCACGCTTTCCTGCCCCAGGGCCTCGCCCAGGGCGTCCCGCATGATGGCTTCGGTGGCAAAACCCAGCTCGACGATGATCTTGCCCAAAGGCTCGCGGCGGCGCTTTTGCTCTTTCAGGGCGATACGGAGCTGATCCGGCGTGAGCACGCCCTTGTCAATCAACAAATCGCCAATGCGGCGACCGGGCTTGGGCGGGGCTTGGACCGTCGCGTTCACGGCGGGGGCTCCGCGCCCGGTTGCACTTCAGACAGGGCGGCGATACGCTGGCGCACCGCCGCCGCCTCGAAGGCCGCACCACCGGTCCCGCCCAGCCGCAAAGCGGTCTGATAATAATGCAGCGCCTCGGCCGGGCGGCCCAGATGGTCCACACTCACCGCCAGGTTGTAGGCGTAATCCGCCTGGCGCGGCGCCAGCGCCAGGGCCTGCTGATAGGCCTCGGCGGCCAGGGCCCAGCGCTGCCGGGCCGCGTACACATTGCCCAGCGCAAAGTGCAGATAGGGCGCATCGGGCTGGCCCATAAGCAGGGCCTTGATCTCGCTTTCGTTGTCCGCCCCCGCCGCGCCGCCGCTGAGCAGCAGACCCGCCCGGGCCTGTTCGTCGAAGGGATCCTGCTCCAGCACCCGGCGGTAATAGCTTGCCGCTTCTTCGCCGCGGCCCTGGCGGGCGGCAATGGCCGCCAGCCCCATGAGGGCATCACGATTGCGGGCCTGGACCCCCAGCACCCGCAGGTAGCGCGCGGCGGCCGTCTCGTCATCACCCCCCTTGAACGCCTCGTAAGCCTCCATCAGCCAGGCGTGCAGGACCGCACCGCTCGGGCTGCGGGTGACCTGGACAGTGCGCTCCGCCGCGGTGGCCGGCGGTGGCGTTGCCGGGCCGGGCGCCGGCGCGGGGCGGCTTGCGGGCATCACGGCACTGGACCGGGGCGCGGCCGGCACCGGCGCTTTGGCAGTGGGACGGGGCGTGCCCGGCGCCGTCCCTTGGACGGCAGCCCGGGGCGGCGCTTTGGCACGGGCGGGGGCCACCGGGGTCGTGGCGGAAACACCGGGCTCAGGGGCGGGCCCCGGAGCGGCGGTCGGGGTTGCCCCGTCCTCCCGTTCGGCGCCGGGACCGGCTGACTCAAGGGGAGGCAGGCCCGTCTCCGGCGGGGCAGCCGGCAGGAACAACTGCGGCGCCTGGAAAGTCGCCAGAGAATAATAGTAGTAGCCGGTCAGCCCTCCCCCCAGCGCCAGCGCCCCGCAAAACAGCCCCAGCAGACGCCAGCGCCGCCCCCTCAGCGCCGGGGCCCGGCCGGCCGCCAGCAGCCGGGCCGCGGCCTGGGGATCGCCTTGCGGCGCCGGAGCTGCATCGGGCGGCGGTGAGGGCGGCAGCGCAGCACCGGGAGTCATGGCCGACGGCTCCGGCTCCGGTTCGGGCTCCGGTTCGGGCTCCGGTTCGGGCTCCGGTTCGGGCTCCGGTTCGGGCTCGGAGAAATCCTCCACTTCCGCCGCACCCGCCGCGGCCGCGGCAGGCACCGGCTCCTGCCAGGGCGGCTCCAGCTCCAGGGCAACGGCCGGTTCCAGCAGGCCACCCGGCGCCGCGTCCAGGGCCAGATCCAACTCCAGCGCCTCGTCCACGCTCTGGTGTTCCAGGGGATCCGCGGGGGGACACAAGGGCTCCTGTTCGGCATGGGCCGCAACATGGTCTTGTTCCGCCCGCTTGAGGGCCTCCAGCAGCAGACTCATGGCTGCTCACCCCGGCTGCGCCCGACGGCGCCGGCGCGCGGCAGGAAAGCGGCAAAGTCCGCCAGATCGCGGCTCAGGCTGGGGTGGCGGATCACCCGGGGACGCAGGAAAATCACCAGCTCGGACTTGCGCACGCGGTCGTTTTTGTACTTGAACAAATGGCCCAGCGCCGGCAGGGAAGACAGCAGGGGCACCCCCTGGGTGTTGCGATCCACATCGTCCTGGATCAAACCACCCAGCACGGCGGTCTGGCCGCTGAGGACCCGGAGCACGGAATCGATCTCTCGGACCTGGACCTGCGGCACGCGGCTTTGCACATCCACCGCCGCCAGGGCCGGGTTGGGATCGTTGACATAGCCGGTCACCCTGGAGATGGTGGGCCGCACATTGAGGGTGACGTAATCCGTGCGGCTGACCTGGGGGGTGACACTCATCACGAAGCCCACAGGCACGGTGTGCAAAGTGCTGGTAAAGGTGGTCGTGGTGGTGGTCTGCCCGGTGGTGGTCTCGGCCTCCAGGGTGAAATACACCAGATTGTCCACCACTTTGAGCAAGGCCGTCTGATTGTTCAGCGCCATGATTTTGGGGCTGGAAAGGACTTTCACGTCACCGAATTCTTTGAGCATGCGCACGGTGGCAGACAGGGTGCCGGATTCCTTGCCGTTGGCCCGCAGATAGCCCACCCGAAAGAAGGGCGGGTCCACCAAGTCCACCCCCAGCAGAGATTGGGTAAAATCAAAACCGTTGCCGGCGGTGTTGGCCAGGCGGGCCCAGTCCACCCCCAGCTGGTAGCGGTCATTGAGCACCACTTCCACCACGGTGGCCTCGATGAGCACCTGGCGCTGGGACTGCGCCAATACTTGGTCGAGATACGCCTGAATCTGCCGGTGCTGGCGGGCCGTGGCCCGCGCCGTCAGGATACCGGCCTCTTTGTTGACGATGACAGAAGAGGCACCCGCCGCACCGTCGGTCGCGGACTCGCCCAGCAAGGCCCGCACATTGGCCGCCAGGGTGTCCCAAAACGCGTGTTTGGAGGCGCTGCTCACCTCTGTGGTGGAGTTGTTGTTGCCGGCGCCGCCGCCTCCGCTGTCTTCCCCCGCGCCCTGGCCGGTGGTGGCGATCTGCGTGGCCACCGCGACGCGGCTGGCGTTGACCCGGCTCATGTTTACATAGTCGATTCTATAGCTGTGAAGATAAGGCGCATCGGGCATCACCAGGAGGGTTTTGCCGCGGCGCTCGAAGCGCACGGGACGCTGGCGGGCGATGCGGTCAAGAATGTTGGGCAGGGTTTCATCGTAGGCATTGAGCGTCACCCGGCCGCTCACCCCGGGATGAATATCCACATCCAGGCCCGCATCCCGCGCCAGGGCGAACAAAACCTCCTTCAAGGGCACGTCGGTGGCGATCAGGGTGTAGGTGTCCAGCGGTTCCCTGGGTTCGGGCGGCGTCAGCAGGGAAGGCCGGGTGACAGGAGAGGGAATGGCGCCCTCCTCCGGGGCGGGCGGCTCCAGATGCCGGGAGGCGGCCGGGGGGGAATGGGATACGCTGGCGCAGGCGGCCAGCCCCAACGCCAGCAAGCCAAGGCTGAAAAGCGCAATGGCGAACGACGCGCCCCGCCGGACGCCGGCAGACAAGCTGGAAATGACCCACCCTCCGTGTCAAAATCCCGACAAAATCGCCGTCAACACGGAGAAATTGCAATAGCCGGGCCAGTAATGAGGAGCGCGACACCATGGCCCTTTCCGCCGGCCCTCCCGCCAGTGGCCACTGCCCCATACCACCGCCCGGCCCTGGTGTAAAGCATTGTGAATATACCGCCTTTGCAGTTGCGGCGGCGGCCAAAAGTCCCTAAGTTCTGCAACGGCCGGATGGGGCCCAGCCAGCGGCCCGGTATCCGCCTCACCCCACCACTGAAGACCGACAACGGAGAAGGATGATGACAAAACAATATGGCTTATTGCTCGCCACCGCCATGCTGCTCGCCCCGGCCCTGGCCCAGGCAGACGAACTGGATGCGCGCTGGTACCTCGCTCCCGGCGCCAGCTACATCTTCGCCGACGATGACCGCCAGGCCGACGACGGCCCCGGTTTCCAACTGGGCATCGGCAAGGCCGTCAGCCAACATTGGAACCTCGAACTCAACGGCGTCTACGACCAACTGGACCTGAGCACCGGCGGCGGCCAATACGAGCAAACCGGGCTGGGCCTGGACGGCCTGTTCTTTTTTGACCGCAGCGGCGCTTTCAATCCCTATCTGGTGCTGGGCGCGGGGGCCTTGAAGACCGAACTGGGTGGCACCGACAGCACCAATCTCATGGCCAACGCCGGCGCCGGTTTTATGGCGCGCCTCAACGATTACGGCCTGGCCCTGCGCGCCGACGCCCGCTACCGCCTGGACAATGACGACAGCAGCCTCGCTTCCGAAGACCGCTTCGGCGACTGGCTGCTCAACCTCGGCCTGGCCGTGCCCCTGGGGGCCAAGGCCCGGCCCGCGCCCCCGGACAGCGACGGCGACGGCGTGGTGGACAGCCAGGATCAATGTGCCAACACCCCCCCCGGCACGGCGGTGGACACCCGGGGCTGCATTCCTGACAGCGACGGCGATGGCGTGATCGACACGATGGACCGCTGCCCGGGCACCCCCACGGGCACCAAAGTGGACGCCACCGGCTGCGAGACGGACAGCGACGGCGACGGCATCATGGACAGCAAAGACCGCTGCCCCAACAGCCCGCCGGGAACCAAAGTGGACGCCACGGGCTGCGAAATGGACAGCGACGGCGACGGCATCATGGACAGCAAAGACCGCTGCCCCAACAGCCCGCCGGACGCCAAGGTGGACGCCACCGGCTGTGAAGTGGACAGCGACGGCGACGGACTGGTGGACAGCAAAGACCGCTGTCCCCACTCACCCGTGGGCGCCAAGGTGGACGCCAGGGGCTGTGAGATTCCTGCGGTAATCACCCTCAAAGGGGTGACCTTCAACACCAACTCGGCGGAGCTGACGGAAGATTCCCTGAGTGTGCTGGACGAGGCCGCCGCGACCTTGCGGTCCCATCCGGAGCTGGTGGTGGAGGTGGCCGGGCACACCGACAATCGCGGCAATCATCGCTACAACGTCCAATTGTCGCAACGCCGCGCCGAGGCGGTCCGCGCCTACCTCGTCTCCCAAGGCGCCAACGGCGCCAGGCTGAGCGCCAAAGGCTACGGGCCCGACCAGGCCGTGGCCGACAACGGCACCGCCGCAGGCCGTGCGGCCAACCGCCGGGTTGAGCTGCGCATTCTGGGCGGGCGATGAGCCGCTGCCGGGGGGTGGGCTGATCCACCCCCTTTTTTTTTGGGGGGAGAGTGAAACGCGGCCAGGGCCAGGTCGCATTTCTCACCCGGGGCGAGTTTGATGGTTTGTTGCCAGAACGCCCCGGCCGCGCGGGTTTTTCCCAGTGATGGTTCGAGTTCATCAGCGCTTCCTTCTCAGCAGCCCCGGCGTGCACACCATTTGATCAAGATATCCCCGCGCTATCCGATCTATTGAGCATTGCCGGGCTGGGGACACGCGCGGCGAGGGGTAACCTTGCACGGTGGATACACCACCATCATGATTCGAGCCAACACCATCGGCCAAGAAAACATGTCCACGGACGCACCGAAATGCGAACAGCACTACGATCTGTTCGTGAAACTGACGGAACAGCGCGATTTCGAGTCGCTGAACAGCGCCTTTCTGGACGTGCTCAGCACGGTATTGCCCGGACTTCGGGCCCGTCTCTACACCAAGCGCGGGGCACCGGTGGAGCGCGACAAAAGCGGCGCCAGCGGCCTGATCCCGGTGGACGGGGCGCTGGAACCCCTCGTCGACGAAGACCTGCTGTCCCAACTCACTCTCGCGGCACCCGCCGTGAGCGGCACCGAGGGCTCACGGCGGATGCGTACCGCCTTCCCCATCCCCTCGGGCACCGAACTGGGCGGCGCATTGGTGGTGGAAGGCGGCACCATCGCACAGCCCCTGCTGTTGAAATCACTGCTGGCCATTTACACCAACCAGGCTTTTCTGCTGCACAACGGCAGCACAGATGCCCTGACCGGGCTATACAACCGCCAGGCGTTCGACAAGATGATGGGCAAGGTGCTCAGCCAGCCACCCGCGGCCGGCCGGCGCAAAGAAGACGAAGAAAGCACCACCTGGGGCTTCGCCTTGTTCGATATTGACCATTTCAAGCGCATCAACGACCGCTTTGGTCATTTGTACGGCGACGAGGTTTTACTGTTGTTCGCCAAAGTCATGACTGACACCTTCCGCTCGGAAGACATGATGTTTCGTTATGGCGGCGAGGAATTCGCCGTGGCACTGCGCAATGTGAACATCGACACGGCACACAGCGCCCTGGAGCGCTTTCGCAGCAATGTGGAACATTTCTCCTTCCCCCAGGTGGGCCAGGTCACCGTCAGCGTCGGCTATACCTGCATCGACGCCCACTACCCCTTGCCCACCGTCACCGAACACGCCGACAAAGCCCTGTATTTCGCCAAGGAGAACGGCCGCAACCAGGTGCGCTGTTATGAGGCGTTGTTAAGCGAAGGCCTGCTGGCCGGCGACGACGACGAAGACGACGGGATCGATCTGTTCTGACAGGGGCTCCGGCGCGGCGCCAGTTCAGCCTGCCGCCTTGCGGCTGCGGGCAATCAAGGCTTTCAACTCCGGCACGCAGGAGCCGCAGTTGGTTCCCGCCTTCAGCGCTTGCCCGATGGCTTCGGGCGTCGTGAGTCCCTGCTCACGGATGGCCGTGAGCAGGGTGTTCATCCCCACCCCGAAACAACTGCAGACAATGCGCCCCACGTCCGGTTGATCCTTGGGCGGCACGCCGGTCAGGAGGCTCACCCGTTCTTCCCGCTCAAGACCCTCTTTGGCGAACAGCTGACATAACCAGCTGCGTTCCGGCAAATCATCACCGGGGGTGACGAACAGCGCGCTGTCCACCCGCCCCGCCAGCAACCGCGCCCCGCGATAGCGGCCGGCGGCACTGTCCAGGTATTCCACCCACTCGGCCCGCACCGGCTGCTCGGCGCAGAGCAAGGCCCGGGCCCATCCGCTCCAGTCGGCAACCGCCTCCCGGTGGGCCAGTTCGTAGCGCCAATAGCCGTCCCCCCGCGCCGCCACCCAGTAGTCCAGTGGGGGCAGGTGCAAGCGGCGCCGCGACAGGATAAAGCCCTGCCAGGCCGGCCGGTAGGGCGCCACCGCTACCGGTGTGTGCTTGGATTCGGGCTGGCCGGACACCGGGTCGGTCTCCGGGTTAACCAGGGCGTCCACCCGCCCGCAAGAGGCGAACTGACCGTTCCAGTGCATGGGCACAAAGACCATGCCGGCGCGCTGCCCCGCACTGATCACCGCCCGGGCGAACATCCAACCCCATTGGCTTTCCAGGCGCAGCAAGGCCCCGTCCCGGATGCCGAAACGCACCGCATCGCGGGGGTGCAGTTCCGCGTAAGGCTCGACGGTATGCTGCGACAGGCGGGGCGAGAGGCCGGTGCGGGTCATGGTGTGCCACTGATCGCGCACCCGGCCGGTGTTCAACACCAGAGGGTAGCGGGGACCGGGAGCATGCACCGGCGGTCGCGGCGTCACCGCCACGAAGCGGGCGCGCCGGGAAGGCGTGAAAAAGCGGCCGTCACCGAACAGCCGGACCGTCCCCCCCGGGGACGCCACGCTCACCGGCCATTGCAGCGGGACCAGCGCCTCGTAGCCCTCATCGCTAAGCCCCGCCAGGGCGGACAGATCGAAATCGCGCCGGCCGTCGTTTTCAAAGGCGCTGAGACGGGCATGCTCGCGGAACACAGCCGCCGCCGAATCATAGTCAAAGGCCGCGCTGTAGCCCATCTTGCGGGCCACCCGGGCGATGATCCACCAGTCCGCCCGGGCCTCCCCCGGCGGAGGCAGAAAGGGGCGCTGGCGGGAGATGCGGCGCTCGGAGTTAGTCACCGTACCCGCTTTTTCCCCCCAGGCCAGGGCCGGCAGCAGCACATGGGCGCAGGCAGTGGTGTCGGTGTGGCGCACGCAGTCGGACACCACCACCAGCTCACAGCGTTCCAACGCATCCCGCACCCGGTCGGCGTCGGGCAGGCTGACCACCGGGTTGGTGCCCATGATCCACACCGCCTTGACCTGCCCGGCCCCGATGGCCCGAAACAGCTCCACGGCTTTGAGGCCGGGGGCGGTGGCCATGCGGGGCGCGCCCCAGAAACGCCTGACCCGGTCCACCTCTTCTTCCGAAAACCCCATGTGGGCGGCAAGCTGGTTGGCCAGCCCCCCCACTTCCCGCCCGCCCATGGCATTGGGCTGACCGGTAAAGGAAAACGGCCCCATGCCGGGACGGCCCAGGCGGCCGGTGAGCAAATGGCAGTTGATGATGGCATTGACCTTGTCGGTGCCGCTGGAGGACTGGTTCACGCCCTGGGAATAGACCGTCACCACCCGCTCGGTGCGGGCGAACAGGGTGAAAAATTCCGCCACCTGCGCGGCCTCCAGGCCGCATTGTTCTGCCACCGTCTCCACATCGGGCGCGCTGGCCCGGGCGGCCGCCAGGGCCCTGGCCGCGCCCTCAGTGCACTGGGTGACAAACAAGGGGTGGGCCTCACCGCTGCGGTCCAGATGGGCCAGCAGACCGTTGAACAGAACCGCATCACTGCCACTATCGAGCGGCAGATGCAAGTCGGCAATGTCGACGGTGGGCGTGCGGCGGGGGTCGACCACCACCACCATCAAATCGGGATGCTTTTTCTTGGCCTGCACCAGGCGCTGGTACAAAACAGGATGACACCAGGCGGCGTTGGAGCCCACCAGTACAACCAGTTTGGCGCGCTCCAGGTCCTCGTAAGCGCAAGGCACCGTGTCGCTGCCAAAAGCCCGTTTGTGGCCCGCCACGGAGGAGGACATGCACAGGCGGGAGTTGGTGTCGATATTGGCCGCCCCGATATAGCCCTTCATGAGCTTGTTGGCGACGTAGTAATCCTCGGTGAGCAACTGGCCGGAAACGTAAAACGCCACGGCCCCGGGACCATGTTCGGCGATGATCCGGCCAAAGCCGGCGGCAACGGTGTCCAGCGCCGTCTCCCAGTCGCACCGCCTGCCCCTGATTTCCGGATAAAGCAGCCGCGCTTCCAGGCCCACGGTCTCTTCCAGGGCGGCGCCCTTGGAGCACAACCGTCCCCCGTTGGCCGGATGGTCCGGATCGCCCCGCACCACCACGCCGCCGGCACCATCCGGCGTGGCCAGCACACCGCAGCCCACACCGCAATAAGGGCAGGTGGTTTTCACCGAGCCCGAAGATTGACTGCTGTTCACCATGTTCCTTACAACTGCCGGCAACCACATTTATGCCCTGTCTGGGCCGCACCACAATGCCCCGACAGCGGGCGGCCGCGCCGTGGTGGCAGCGGGAATGCGAGGCGGGGGATACTTTGGAACTGCCCGGCCCGGGCTTTGCATTGCCGATAGCGGCTGTCTATCGGGATGTGGATTGAGCAGTGCTGACAAACCGTCGGAAAATTCCCGACCGCAGGCGGGCTCCTTACAAGAGCATTTTTCAAAACCACCCTGATCCGATTAAGGGCACGCCCATGTTCATGCTTGCCCGGCCGCATCCAGACTCACCAGCACCGTGCCGTCTTCAACCTTTACCGGATAACTGGCGGCACAACCCTCGTCGGGCGCCACCGCCCGGCCATCACCCAGTTCCAACACCCAGTTGTGCAAGGGACAGGTGACGCGGTGGCCGTGCACAATGCCCTGGGACAAAGGCCCGCCTTTGTGCGGACAATGATCACGCAGCGCGAAGACTTTGTCGTCGCCGGTTCGAAACAGCGCCACATTGCCGCTGTTTGTGTTAATCACACGCGCCCCCAGACGCGGAATGTCCTCGACCTTTCCAACTTCTATCCAGCCGGTCATCTCACTCACTTTCTTTGTTGATTCGGCACCTCCCTGTGCCGCAACGTTAACCCGACAATCCTAATTGCCGGGTTAATAATTGCCGGGCTGATAACTGCATCAATTCACCCCGCCGCCACCGGCGCAAAGAACACCGGCACACCAATGCAGGGTGCCCACCCTCCACCGCCCGGCAT